>NZ_JBFUKU010000076.1:0-22123 GCF_056400685.1 Pseudomonas sp. P5_A12
GTTGCATGGGTTCTTTACTTGCATCGAGGCGTGTGGCGAATTGCTAAATGTGCATGTGCCGGTGACGCAGTTGCGCAATGAACTGCCGAACCGTTTGGTGGTTTTAGGCTAAGCCGCAACCCAATCCCCGTACCAGCGGCCGAAGCCTGCGTCCGGCTGCGAAGCAGTCTTTAATTCACGCGCTGCGGTCTTACAGTAAAACCAAGAATCCCGGTTTTACGACTGCTTCGCAGCCGGACGCAGGCTTCGCCAGCTGCTACGGGGATTGGGTTGCGGCTTAGCCTAAAACCACCAAACGGTTCGGCAGTTCATTGCGCACCTGCGTCACCGGCACATGCACTTTGAGCAATTCGCCACACGCCTCGATGCACGTCACGAACCCTTGCAACGTCTGACCCTGCTTCACCTGCTGGGTAAATGCCGCCACAATCGCGTCCCAGTTCTTGTTGTCCAGCCGTTTGGAAATCCCCTCATCCACCAGGATCTCCACATAGCGCTCCGCCTCGCAGACAAAAATCAGCATCCCGGTGCTGCCGACCGTGTGGTGCAGGTTCTGCTCCAGGAATTGCCGGCGCGCCAGGTTTGAGGCGCGCCAATGCCGCACCGAGCGCGGGACCAGGTGGGTGGTGACTTTCGGAAGGCGGAACACCAGGCACAGCACGATAAAGGTGATCCATTGCACCAGCAGCAAACTGTGCAGGGTCAACCAGCCGGTCAGGTAATGCACGATCCCCGGCACCATCAGCGCCAGCAGGCTGGCCCACAGCAGCGGGATATATGCATAATCGTCGGCGCGAGCGGCAAGCACAGTCACCAGTTCTGCGTCGGTATCACGCTCGACCCGGGCAATCGCCTCGGCGACTTTGCGTTGTTCGTGTTCAGTCAGTAACGCCATGTTTAAAAGTGCCTGCTCATTATTGTTATCACCAGCCGCCCGACGAACCGCCGCCCCCGAAACTGCCCCCGCCGCCGCTGAAGCCCCCGCCCCCACCGCCACCACCAAAACCACCGCCGCCAAAACCACCGCTCGAACCGCCCGAGCCTCCTCGGCCGGCCGGCAGTATCCCGAGCATCTGCAAGACAAAAAACGTCAGGATGAACAGCATCACCAGAAACACAAAAACGCCGGGATGGCGCGCCATGAAGTCGCTGTCCTCGTCACCTCGCGGTTCATAGACCGTCGACGGTTCATCCAGCGGACTGCCGCCCAACACCACCAGCATCGCCGCAACCCCGTCGCTGATGCCTTTGCTGAAGTTGCCGGATTTGAACGCGGGTGTGATCACCTGATTGATGATCACCGAACTTTGCGCGTCGGTCAGGCGGTCTTCGAGGCCATACCCGACTTCGATGCGCAATTTACGCTCATCACGCGCGACGATCAGCAGTGCGCCGTTGTTTTTATCTTTCTGACCGATGCCCCAGGCGCGCCCCAGTTGGTAGCCAAAATCCGCGATATCGGTGCCTTGCAAGTCCGGCAGCGTGACCACCACCAACTGCTCGCCGGTGGCGGTTTCATGGGCCATAAGTTGCTGGGTCAGCTGCTCGCGCACCGACGGCTCGATCATCTGGGCGTTATCGACCACCCGTCCGGTCAGTGGCGGAAACTTCAACTCGGCCTGGGCCGTCAGGGCAACCACCCAGAGCACCAGCATCAACCCCACTTTCAACACGCGCATTGGCAACCTCATCCGTGGTGACGCTTCAGCCGATCAAAATTTCACTTCGGGCGCCTTATTGGCATCCGGCGTGGTCGCCTCGAAGGTTTCGCGGATTGGTAAATCGCTGTACATCACCGCGTGCCACAGGCGACCGGGAAAGGTACGGATTTCGGTGTTGTATTTCTGCACCGCGAGGATGAAATCACGCCGTGCCACGGCGATGCGGTTCTCGGTGCCTTCAAGTTGCGACTGCAAGGCGAGGAAGTTCTGGTTGGCCTTGAGGTCCGGATAACGCTCGGACACCACCATCAACCGGCTCAGGGCACCGGTCAGTTGATCCTGGGCCTGCTGGAACTGCTTGAGTTTTTCCGGGTTATCCAGGGTCTTGGCGTCCACTTGAATCGACGTTGCCTTGGCCCGCGCTTCGATCACTGCGGTCAGGGTTTCTTCTTCATGTCTGGCGTAGCCTTTGACGGTTTCCACCAGGTTGGGGATCAGGTCGGCGCGGCGCTGGTACTGGTTCTGTACCTGGCCCCACGCGGCCTTGGCCTGCTCGTCGAGGGTCGGAATCGTGTTGATGCCACAACCCGCGAGCAATGTGGTCAGCAACATCAAGGCTGCAACCTGCAGGCTTGAGCGATAGTGGTGTCTTGCACTCATCTGGGTCACTCCCTGGCACATTCCATTGAAAAACAACCTGTACCCTTCTGACCGGGTACTTGGGGCATAATCTGCCGCCGCCACTGGATTGCATCGAGCCAATGGGCTAAAAGATGCCCCCAGCGCTGCGCAAGTGTGCATGCATTTACCTGAACAACAATAGTCGCTCCCTAACTTTTGGCTGACCGGTGCTAATTCGCGGCCGTTTAGGCTTTTGAGAAAAACATTCATGAAGAAGCTGTGTTTGCTGGGCCTGTTCGTCAGCCTGGCCAGTCATAACGTATTGGCCGCCACGACGCCCGCACCTCTAGAGAACAAGGACGCCTTCATCAACAACCTGATGAAGCAGATGACCCTCGATGAAAAGATCGGCCAGTTGCGCCTGATCAGCATCGGCCCGGAAATGCCACGCGAGCTGATCCGCAAGGAAATCGCGGCCGGCAACATCGGCGGCACGTTCAACTCGATCACACGCCCGGAAAACCGTCCGATGCAGGACGCGGCCATGCGCAGCCGACTGAAGATCCCGATGTTCTTCGCCTATGACGTGATCCACGGCCACCGCACCATTTTCCCGATCCCGCTGGCCCTGGCTTCGAGCTGGGACATGGACGCCATCGGCCTGTCCGGGCGCATTGCCGCCAAGGAAGCCTCATCGGACGGCGTCGACCTCACCTTCGCGCCGATGGTCGACATCTCACGCGACCCGCGCTGGGGCCGTACGTCCGAAGGCTTCGGTGAAGACACGTACCTGGTGTCGCGCATTGCCGGCGTCATGGTCAAAGCCTTCCAGGGCACCGGTGCCAACGCAGCGGACAGCATCATGTCCAGCGTCAAACACTTTGCCTTGTACGGCGCGGTCGAGGGCGGTCGCGACTACAACGTGGTCGACATGAGCCCGGTCAAAATGTACCAGGACTACCTGCCCCCTTACCGCGCGGCGATAGACGCCGGTGCCGGCGGGGTGATGGTTGCCTTGAACTCGATCAACGGCGTGCCGGCCACTGCCAACACTTGGCTGATGAACGACCTGTTGCGCAAGGAATGGGGCTTCAAGGGCCTGGCCGTCAGTGACCACGGAGCGATTTTCGAGCTGATCAAGCACGGCGTTGCCAGTGATGGTCGCGAAGCCGCGAAGCTGGCGATCAAGGCCGGCATCGACATGAGCATGAACGACACCCTGTACGGCAAAGAGCTGCCGGGGCTGTTGAAGGCGGGCGAAATCGAGCAAAGCGACATCGACAACGCCGTGCGTGAAGTGCTCGTCGCCAAGTACGACATGGGCCTGTTCAAGGACCCATATCTGCGCATCGGCAAGGCTGAAGATGATCCGGCCGACACCAACGCCGACAGCCGTCTGCACCGCGCCGAGGCCCGCGATGTCGCGCGCCGCAGCATGGTGTTGCTGAAGAACCAGAACGAAACCCTGCCGCTGAAGAAAAACGCAAAAATCGCCCTGGTCGGCCCGCTGGCCAAAGCGCCTATCGACATGATGGGCAGCTGGGCTGCTAATGGCAGACCGGCGCAATCGGTGACCCTGTTCGACGGTATGACCAACGCACTGGGCGCGCAATCGACGCTGATCTACGCCCGCGGCGCCAACATCACCAGCGACAAGAAGATTACGGATTACCTGAACTTCCTCAACTTCGACGCCCTGGAAGTGGTGGATGATCCTCGTCCAGCCAACGTGATGATCGACGAAGCGGTGAAAGCAGCCAAAGACGCTGACATCGTAGTGGCAGCGGTGGGCGAGTCCCGTGGCATGTCCCACGAATCCTCGAGCCGCACGGACATCAACATTCCGCAAAACCAGCGTGAACTGATCCGCGCCTTGAAAGCCACCGGCAAACCGCTGGTGCTGGTGTTGATGAACGGCCGTCCGCTGTCGATTCTCGAAGAGAAAGAACAAGCTGACGCGATTCTGGAAACCTGGTTCACCGGCACCGAAGGCGGCAACGCCATCGCCGACGTGCTGTTCGGCGACTACAACCCGTCGGGCAAACTGCCGATCAGCATCCCGCGCTCGGTGGGTCAGATTCCGACCTACTACAACCACCTGAGCATTGGCCGGCCGTTCACGCCGGGTAAACCGGGCAACTACACCTCGCAGTATCTGGATGACACCACCGGTCCCCTGTTCCCGTTCGGCTTCGGTCTGAGCTACACCGACTTCAGCCTGAGCGGCATGGCCCTGTCGTCGACCACGCTGAACAAGACCGGCAAGCTCGACGCCAGCATCACGGTGACAAACACCGGCAAGCGTGACGGCGAAACCGTGGTGCAGTTGTACATCCAGGACGTGACCGGCTCGATGATCCGACCGCTCAAAGAACTGAAGAACTTCCAGAAAGTCATGCTCAAGGCCGGCGAACAGAAAGTCCTGCACTTCACCATCACCGAAGACGATCTGAAGTTCTACAACAACCAGCTCAAATACGCTGCCGAGCCGGGCAAGTTCAACGTACAGATCGGCTTGGACTCCCAGGACGTGACACAGCAGAGCTTTGAATTGCTGTAACCTCCGAAACACCGCAACTGATCGTTCCCACGCTCCGCGTGGGAATGCAGCCCGTGACGTTGCGCGTCACTGGACGCGGAGCGTCCCCAGAGGCATTCCCACGCAGAGCGTGGGAACGATCTAACGGCTATCGGCGGCCATCCAGCAGATTCACCACCAGCCGATCCACCCATCCCCAGACCCGTTGCTTGACCCGCCGCCACAGCGGTCGGCGTTGCCAAGCCTCCAGGCTGACTTCCTGGCTCTGCGCAAAGTCGCGCTCGAAACTCCCCGCTACGGCCCGCGTCAGCCCTGGGTCCAGCGCTTCAAGGTTGGCTTCCAGGTTAAAGCGCAAATTCCAGTGATCGAAATTGCATGAGCCGATGCTCACCCAGTCATCGATCAAGACCATTTTCAGGTGCAGGAAACACGGCTGGTATTCAAAAATCTTCACGCCGGCCTTGAGCAGTCGTGGGTAATAGCGATGCCCGGCGTAGCGCACCGATGGGTGATCGGTGCGCGGCCCGGTCAGCAGCAGGCGCACATCGACACCTCGACTGGCTGCACGCCGCAGTGAGCGGCGGACTCTCCAGGTCGGCAGGAAATACGGGGTCGCCAACCAGATTCGTTGTTGGCCGCTGTTCAACGCGCGAACCAGCGATTGCAGAATGTCGCGGTGCTGGCGGGCGTCCGCATAGGCCACCCGACCCATGCCCTCCCCCATGGACGGAACCCGTGGCAGGCGCGGCAAGCCGAAATGCGCGGCGGGTTTCCAGGCACGTCGATGGCGGTTGGCGATCCATTGGCGGTCGAACAGCAACTGCCAGTCAATGACCAAAGGCCCGGTGATTTCCACCATCACCTCGTGCCATTCGCTGGTGTCTTCACCCGGCGTCCAGAACTCATCGGTGACGCCCGTGCCGCCGACCACCGCCAGGCTTTGATCCACCAGCAACAGCTTGCGGTGATCGCGGTAGAAGTTGCCGATCCAACGCCGCCAGTTCAGGCGATTGTAGAAACGCAGTTCGACCCCGGCCGCCATCAGGCGCTGACGCAAGGCCAGCGTAAACGCCAGGCTGCCATAGTCATCGAACAGGCAGCGCACGCGCACACCGCGTTCAGCCGCCGAAACCAATGCTTGCACCATGGCTTCGGCGCAGGCGCCCGCCTCCACTAGATACAGCTCCAGTTCGACCTGTTCTTCGGCGCGGGCAATTGCTACCAGCATTCGCGGGAAGAACTGCGGACCGTCGATCAGCAGTTCAAAATGGTTACCTTCACGCCAGGGAAAGATTGCGCCGGCCATGTCAGCGCGCCGTGAAAATCAGTACCGCACCCACCGGCACCGACAAACTGATGGCCGACAAACCGGCGACCTTGCGCAACGCTTCCAGCCCGGGAGCCAAATCGAAGTCTTCAGCATTGATGACCAGCGGCTCAAGCGTTACCACCTGAAAACGTCGATCGTCGAGACGCGTCGCCAGCAGTTCGGCGTTGTAGGCGTGTTGCTTGCCATGCAGGTTGACGGTCAGCGGCAAGCGCAACTCCAACTGCGCGCCAGGCGCGAGGTCGTTGATGGGACGCAGATCAATCTGTGCGGTGATCAACGCTTCGGGGAAGTTCTGGATCTCGAACAGCGTCTTGCGCATACGTTCATCGCGCAATGGGATGCCGCTGCTGACCGACTCCAGCTCGACTTCCACCTCGGCCAGGCCATTGGCGTCGACTTTGCCATGCAGCACCAGAAAACGCTGCACTTCGGAAATGTTGGCGTTTTTGGTGCTGATGAACGACAGCCGCGAAGACTCGCCATCCAGATACCAATCGGCATGAGCCGACAGCGTGGCGCCGGCCAACAGCAGGATCGCGAGGGTTTTGCGCAGGGAACGGTTGAACATAGAGACTCGTGGACAGATGAACCGGTGCTGAACCTTAACCGTCCGTGAGCAAGATGCAAACCTGTAGCAGCTGGCGAAGCCTGCGTCGGCCGGTCCGCGCTCGGGCGAAGCAGCCGTAAGTTCTGCGTGCGCGGTCTTCCTGAAACACCGCGGTGCCTGATTTCACGACTGCTTCGCAGCCGAACGCAGGCTTCGCCAGCTGCTACGGGGTCAGGCGACAGCCTTGGCGTTCGCCGAGCCACGCGGCGCTGTTGCTGCGGCCCATGCCGCTGACCGTCACGCGTTTGTTGGCGGCGTCATCGACAAAGCGGCTGGTGGGCAGCCATTGCTTCACGTAACCACGGCAATATTCGGCGTCGTTGTTCATCACATACCGGCACGAGCAATACTCCTTGGCGGTGTAGGCGCTGATGATGTCGGGGAAGGCCCACAGCGCGGCCCGCTCCTGCCAGACCCACCCGAGCAAGGCGATCAGCAGCATCAACAGCAACGTGCTGAACGGTCGGCGACGAACAAAACCGCGGCGATTCATGGCTGCACCTTTTGCGCAAAAGCCTTGAGCGCGATTTTGAGCAAATCGTTGTGCTGGTAGCTGCCGTCGCGATCATCGCCATAGCGCACGATCACCAGGTGTTCACTGGGGATCACATACATCGCCTGGCCCCAATGGCCCAGCGCCGCGAAAGTATCGGCGGGGGCATCGGGCCAGGGTTGTGCCGCCCCTTCCACCGCGCGGTTGAGCCACCATTGACCACCGGGCACGGCGTCATCCTGATGGGCTTGATAGTGGGCGAATGGTTCGCGATTGAAGGCGACCCAGTCTTTGGGCAGCAGTTGGCGATCCTGCCAGCGCCCGTCGCGGGCCATCAACAAACCGACTCGCGCCAGATCCCGAGCCGTGAGGTAAGCGTAAGACGAAGCGACGTAGGTGCCCGTGGCATCGGTCTCCCAAACGGCATGTCGAATGCCCAAAGGCTCGAACAGCGCGGTCCATGGATAGTCCGGATAACGTGCCGGACCGACGATGTTTTTCAGCGCGGCGGACAGCAGATTGCTGTCACCGCTGGAGTACCGAAAGGCCTGACCGGGCCTGGCGTACTCGGCGTGATCGGCTGTAAAGGCGGCCATGTCCTGATGTCCACGGGTGTAGAGCATGGCCACCACCGAGGACTTTAACGGCGCGTATTCGTAATCTTCCTGCCAGTCCAGCCCCGAGGCCCAGTGCAACAGGTCGGCCATGGTCACAGCGGGGTGTTTTTGCATCGGTGGATAAAACGTCTGCACCGGGTCCTGGAGCTTGAACAGGCCTTCGCCATACGCCATACCCAGAATCGCGGCCATGAGGCTTTTACTGATGGACCACGTCAGGTGTGGCGTGTCGGCGGTGGTCGGGCCGGCGTAGTGTTCGTAGATCAACTGACCGTCGCGGATCACCAGCAAGGCGTCTGTGCGAATGCCTTTGCGGGTGCTGTCGTCGCGGGGTGGGAAAGCGTAGGTTTCCAGGGCCTGGAGCGCTGGCCCCGTGACGGTCGGACCGGACGTCCATTGCTCGGCCGGCCAGTTTTCGGCGTGGGCCGTGAGGCTGAGCAGCAGCATGACAATCAGGGACAAGCCTTTGAACATGGATTGGGCTCGGGAGGAATAACTCGCTGAGCCTAGTCGAGGTTGATGACAGTTTTGGAGTTTGTGTTGCCCTTGAGGCCGCCATCGTCGGAACGCCGCCCGGAGCCGGCTCGCTCCCACAGGGGAATGCATTTCAACATGTGGGAGCGAGCCTGCTCGCGAAGGGGCCAGTCAGATCGCTGCCAACGCTTTGACCAACCGCTTACCTCTGGCCCCCGCCGCCAGATCCATCACCAGCCGATCACGCTGCCACATCGCCGCCCAATGCGGCGGCCCATCGGCCAGCACCTGATCAATCTCGACCTTGAGCCCCTCGAACTGGGCAAACAACCCACCCAGCAATACATGCCCGGCCGGATTGTTTGGTGCCTGGCGGCTGACTTCCGCGCACCCGGCCAGCAGCGCCAGTAACCGCAGTTGCAAGGCTTGCGGCCAGTCGCAGTCCTGACCAATGCCATACAGCCACGCGGTCATGGCGCTCAATACGTACACATCTTCAAGGGTGCGGAACGGTTTGACGTAAGCATCCCAACCATCCCCCGCCAATAATTCGCACAAGGCATTGTCGAGAAACAGCCGGCCATGGCTGATGTCCGGTATCAGCGCGATGGCCGGGAGTTTTTCCAGACGCACGCCCGGTTCATCGGGATAGACCACCGCCAGGCTCAGGCGCGCCGCCTCGCCGGGCGCTTCACTACGGGCGGCGATCAACAGCCATTCGGCGGCATCACCGGCGGTGACGAAATCCTTGCGCCCGCTCAGGTGCAAATTGGTGAGGCGAGTTTGCATGTCTGCCGGCCGCAGGCTGCGCTGTTCGGTTGCGCACAATGCGCCGAGGCTCAGCGGGGCACTCGGCCAGAGCATCCGCAATGCCGCCTGATACCCCACCAGAAACGCCAGCCCCGGCGTGGCCATCTGGCGCGCGCCCGCCACCGCCAACTCGAACGGCGTCACCGGGCCCAATTGATCCAGCAAGGTCGCGAATCCTTCTGCCAGGTCCGGGTTGGCGGGCAGGCGTTCGCGGCGCTTCAACAGGGTTTGCCAGGGCATAAGAGGCTCCTCGTGGGCTGTCATATAAGCATCACCAAAGCTTAATGGCGATGACACTGGGGCTACATAGCCTGACGTTGCACAAAACGGCTACATAAAGAAAGTCGAACCGCTGTAACCCACGTCAGGTGAGCAGCCCGCAAGGAGATTTGCAATGACTCAGATCGCCCGCATCAGCGACACCGGCAACGACCGCCGCCTGCAAGCCGAACGACTGATCGGCAGCGCCGCCTTGCAGGAAGCTCAGGCCTTGCGCTTCAACGTGTTCAGCGGCGAATTCAACGCCAGGCTGAAGGGCGCCGAGCTGGGTCTGGACATGGATGACTATGATATTCACTGCGCCCACATCGGCGTACGTGACTTGAACACCGGTCGTCTGGTGGCGACCACCCGTTTGCTCGACCACACGGCGGCCAGCAGCCTGGGCAAGTTCTACAGCGAAGAAGAATTCAGCCTGCACGGCCTGGTGCACCTCAAAGGTCCGATCCTGGAAATCGGCCGTACCTGTGTCGACCCGGCCTACCGTAACGGCGGCACCATCGCCGTGCTCTGGGGTGAACTGGCCGAGGTGTTAAATCAGGGCGGCTACAGCTATTTGATGGGGTGCGCGAGCATTCCGATGCAGGACGGCGGTATACAGGCCCACGCGATCATGCAGCGCCTGCGCGAACGCTATCTGTGCACCGAACACCTGCGCGCCGAGCCGAAAAAACCGCTGCCGACCCTGGATATCCCCTCCAACGTCATCGCCGAAATGCCGCCGCTGCTCAAGGCCTACATGCGCCTTGGCGCGAAAATCTGCGGCGAGCCGTGCTGGGACGAAGACTTCCAGGTCGCCGACGTGTTCATCCTGCTCAAGCGCGAGGAGCTTTGCCCGCGTTACGCCAAGCACTTCAAGGCGGCCATGTGATGAGCCGCTTGCGGGTGTACGCGCGAATTGCGCGAGTGCTGGTGGTGGTCGCACTGGGTTTGAGCATGGCCAGTGTGTTCGGATTGTTCGAGCGCATGGGCATCGCCCACTCGATGGTCCGCCGCCAGCGCTGGTCGCGATTTTTCATGGCACGGTTGAGCAATGCCCTGCCCTTCCACGTCACCGTGCATGGCGAGTTGCCCAAGCAACCGATGCTCTGGGTCAGCAATCATGTGTCCTGGACCGACATCCCGTTGCTGGGCATGCTCACGCCGCTGTCGTTTCTGTCCAAGGCCGAAGTGCGCACCTGGCCGGTGGCGGGCTGGTTGGCGGCCAAGGCCGGCAGTCTGTTTATCCGTCGAGGCTCGGGCGACAGTCAGTTGATCCGCAAACAAATGACCCGCCACCTGGAACAGGCCCATCCCCTGCTGATGTTCCCGGAAGGCACCACCACCGATGGCCGTTCGTTGCGCACGTTTCATGGACGCTTGCTGTCGGCGGCGATTGATTCAGAGGTGCCGCTGCAACCGGTGGCGATTCGTTACCTGCGCGATGGCGAGCTTGATTCGCTGGCACCGTTTATTGGTGACGATGATCTGCTCTCGCACTTGATGCGCTTGTTTGCCAATGACCGAGGGAATGTGGAGATTCATCTGCTCAAGCCGATTGCTTGCGAAGGCCGGGAGCGTGCGGCGCTGGCGTTTGAGGCGCAGCAAGCGGTGCAGAAAGCGTTGTTTGGGGCAATTCCGGAAAAACAGCAAGTCCCGATGCGTCCCGCAATTGCAGCATAAACACACATCCCCTGTAGGAGCGGGCTTGCTCGCGAATGCGGTGTATCAGTCAACATTAATGCTGAATGACACACTGCCTTCGCGAGCAAGTCGAATCGTCGCACCGCCGCTCCCACATTAGATCTGCTTTGTTTGGGCAAATGTCTGAAGCTGTGGATAGAAAAGCCTGAAATCCTCACTCAACGGCTCATACAACACCCGCAACTCCTGCATCGCCCCCGCCAGTTCCTCAGGCCGGGTCAACCGTCGCGAAATCCCCCGCAGCACCTGCTCCAGCACCTCAAACTCCCGGTAGGAACCCAACCAGTCATTTGCCACCATGTGCGGTGCGATCTTCGCCAGGCGCTCGGGCAATTGCGGCTCGGCCGTCAGTACCCGGTACACATCAGCGGTGAACAGCTCCAGTGGCCGGTCGGCGTACAGCATCCAGTCCCGTGCCAGGCAGTGGTCGAAAAACACGTCGAGCACGATCCCGGCGTAACGCCGACGAGTGGTGGAAAACCGCGACAACGAAACATCCACCAACGGGTGGCGGTCGGTAAACACGTCGATGCTGCGATGCAACTGGATGGCCGCCTCAATCTCCGGATCGTATTGCCCTTGAAGCCGTCCTTTGACGAAATCGCCATACAGACTGCCGAGCAATTGACCGGGACGCTGGCCACCGAGGTGAAGATGTGCGAGATAGTTCATGGGCGCAGCTTAGCACTGCACCTGTGTTTCTTTACACTAACGTATCGTTATAACCCGATATACCGATTTATGCGGTCGTCAGAGCAAAATCATATTGGTATATCGCGAAATACCGATTTAAAGTTCGCCTCATCGCGATATAGCGTTTTACTCATCACGAGCTACCAAGCCATGAACCTCGACCTCGACGAAATAATAAAAGCCCTGGCACACCCAGTACGGCGAGAAATCCTGCACTGGCTCAAAAACCCGGACGTCGAATTCCCTGACCAGTCCCACAGTAACGAGCACGGTGTTTGTGCCGGGCAGATCGATCAACGTTGCGGTTTGTCGCAGTCCACGGTGTCCGCGCATCTGGCGACCCTGCAACGCGCCGGCCTGATCAGCAGCCGCAAAGTCGGCCAGTGGCATTTTTTCAAACGTAATGAGGAAACCATTCAGGAATTCCTCAAGACCTTCAGCAAAGAGCTCTGACCCTTAACGTCAGTCAGCCGACAAGGAATCAACAATGCCCCTCTCGCTCCTCATTCTGGCCTTGAGCGCCTTCGCCATTGGCACCACCGAGTTCGTCATCATGGGCCTGCTGCCCGATGTGGCGGCGGACCTCGGTGTGTCGATCCCCGGCGCCGGCTGGTTGGTGACCGGTTACGCCCTGGGCGTGGCCATCGGTGCGCCGTTCATGGCACTGGCCACCGCCCGGTTGCCGCGCAAGGCTGCACTGGTTGCGTTGATGGGTATTTTCATCATTGGCAATTTGCTCTGCGCCCTGGCCAGTGACTACAACGTGTTGATGTTTGCACGAGTCGTCACGGCCCTCTGCCACGGTGCCTTCTTCGGTATCGGTTCGGTGGTGGCGGCAGGCCTGGTGCCGGCCAACAAACGCGCTTCGGCCGTGGCCTTGATGTTCACCGGCCTGACCCTGGCCAACGTGCTCGGCGTTCCACTGGGCACCGCGCTCGGTCAACAAGCCGGCTGGCGTTCGACCTTCTGGGCCGTGACCGTGATTGGCGTGATCGCCCTGATTGGCCTGATCCGCTTCCTGCCGGCCAAGCGCGATGAAGAAAAACTCGACATGCGCGCCGAATTGGCCGCACTCAAGGGCGCCGGGATCTGGTTGTCCCTGAGCATGACCGCGCTGTTCGCCGCCTCGGTCTTCACCTTGTTCACCTACGTCGCGCCGCTGTTGGGCGAAGTCACGGGTGTCTCGCCGCGCGGCGTGACCTGGACCCTGATGCTCATCGGCCTGGGCCTGACGGTCGGCAACATCATCGGCGGCAAACTGGCGGACAAAGGCATGGCCGCGACGCTGATCGGCGTGTTCATCAGCATGGCCGTGGTGTCCACCGTATTGACGTGGACCAGCGTCGCGCTGATCCCGACTGAAATCACCCTGTTCCTCTGGGCGACCGCGTGTTTTGCCGCCGTCCCTGCCCTGCAAGTGAACGTAGTGACCTTTGGCAAAGCGGCACCAAACCTGGTGTCGACCCTGAACATCGGCGCTTTCAACATCGGCAACGCACTCGGTGCCTGGGTCGGCGGCAGCGTCATCGCCCACGGCTACGGCCTGACCAGCGTGCCCCTCGCGGCCGCTGCACTGGCAGTGCTCGCCCTGCTGGTGACCCTGATTACTTTCCGTCAGAGCGGTAATCCCGAACTGGCTGCTACTAACTGATCTCAAAAAGAGAGTTATTTCATGACGACTATTTTCGATCCGATCAAACTGGGCGACATCGAGTTGGCCAACCGCATCATCATGGCGCCGCTGACCCGCTGCCGCGCCGACGAAGGCCGCGTACCGAACGCGCTGATGGCCGAGTACTACGTGCAGCGCGCTTCCGCTGGCCTGATCCTCAGCGAAGCCACGTCGGTCACGCCGATGGGCGTCGGCTACCCGGACACCCCGGGCATCTGGTCCAACGACCAGGTACGCGGCTGGGCTAACGTGACCAAAGCCATCCACGGCGCGGGCGGCAAGATATTCCTGCAACTGTGGCACGTCGGCCGGGTTTCTCACACCTCGTACCTGAACGGCGAAGCGCCGGTCGCACCGAGCGCAATCCAGCCAAAAGGTCACGTCAGCCTGGTTCGCCCATTGGCGGATTACCCAACCCCGCGCGCTCTGGAAACCGCTGAAATCGCCGACATCATCGACGCCTACCGCACCGGTGCCGAGAATGCCAAGGCCGCGGGTTTTGACGGTGTGGAAATCCATGGCGCCAACGGTTACCTGCTCGACCAGTTCCTGCAAAGCAGCACCAACCAGCGCACCGACCACTACGGCGGCTCCCTGGAAAACCGTGCGCGTCTGCTGCTGGAAGTGACCGACGCTGCCATCGAAGTCTGGGGCGCTGGCCGCGTCGGTGTGCACCTGGCACCGCGCGCCGACTCCCATGACATGGGCGACGACAACCTCGCTGAAACCTTCACCTACGTCGCTCGCGAACTGGGCAAGCGTGGCATCGCTTTCATCTGCTCGCGTGAAAAAGAAGCCGGCGACAGCCTTGGCCCACAATTAAAAGAAGCCTTCGGCGGCCCCTACATCGCCAACGAGCGCTTCACCAAGGACAGCGCCAATGCCTGGCTGGCCAATGGCAAGGCCGATGCGGTCGCCTTCGGCGTGCCGTTCATTGCCAACCCGGACTTGCCTGCACGTTTGAAGGCCGATGCGCCGTTGAACGAAGCGCGTCCGGAATTGTTCTACGGCAAAGGTCCGGTGGGTTACATCGATTACCCTGTGATGTAAGCGTCAAACACTGAAATGCAAAAAAGCCCCGACTCCTGAGAGCCGGGGCTTTTTCTGTTTTCACTTGGAGTGTTCACACCCAAGACACAAATTTACTACAAATTACGTAGCTCGCTACCTGTCATCCTGGCGAGCGTGCGGTTATAAAAGCAACCCATGGAATAAGGTGCCTGCTTTGACAGTTGCAACAAGTGAAACCAATTACGCTTTTTGTTTCATTTGCGCAGGCTTGGGCTCAAGCGCAGCATGTCCAGCCCCGCCTCTACCCAACGCTCGGCGTCGATGTGCAATTGAAAACTGTCGGGCGCCAGTAGCCACTGGTAGAGGATGCCATCGACATACGCATGCAGGCTGATGGCCGCGCGCGTGGTGTCGAGGTCTTCGGGCATTTGGCCCCGATTCACGGCATTACTCAGGGCCAGGGCGATTCGCACATTGCAATCCAGACTGACCGTTCGGCGCTGTTGACGCAGGTCGCACATTTCATCGGTGAATTCGCACTTATGAAACAAAATCTCATTTATGCGTCGGGTTTTCGGGTCCAGAGCAACTTGATGAAACAAATGAATCAGCAGCTTGCGCATGCAGCCGAGCGGATCGAGTTCATCTTCGCTTTCACTGGCCCTGGCCATTTCATCCAGCGGCTCATGCAAGGTATCGAGCATGGCCTGCACCAGATCGGCCTTGTTGCTGAAATGCCAATAGATAGCACCGCGTGTCACACCGGCCAAGGTAGCGATGTCCGCCAAAGTCGTACGCGCCACGCCCCTTTCATAAAAGGCTTTCTCTGCCGCTTCGAGTATCTGGCTGCGGGTTTCTTGAGCTTCCTCTTTGGTACGACGGACCATGGCAGTAAAACCTCAATCAGGATGCTTCAGCGATGTCTGAACATCAGCTGAATAAAAGTGGAGCGAGCGCTCTTGGGCGCCGTCCCCGTCTTACAATTCAATCCCTTGAACGGCTTTTGTAGCGAAGTGGGTACGCAGCCTAGGTGTTTACAAACAACCATGAACGTAAGTATATTCCTTAGCAAGCTACTTATCCACTCAGCACCCCATTTTTACCTTTCCACCTTTCTCGTGCGCATTGTGCGCGCCTGACCCGAGGATTTTCATGCAATTCAAGCCAGCTGTTACCGCTCTGGTCACTGCCGTCGCCTTGGCATCGCTGCTCAGCGGATGCAAAAAGGAAGAAGCCGCACCAGCCGCACCGCCTCCTCAGGTCGGCGTTGTTACCCTGCAAGCTCAAGCCTTCACCCTGACATCCGACCTGCCGGGTCGTACCAGCGCCTACCGCATCGCCGAAGTTCGCCCTCAGGTGAACGGCATCATTCTCAAGCGCATGTTCAAGGAAGGCGGCGACGTTAAACTTGGCCAGCAGCTATATCAGATCGATTCGTCGGTCTATGACGCTACGTTGAAAAGTGCGGAAGCCAACCTGCAACAGACCAAGTCGATCTCCGACCGCTACAAGCAACTGGTCGCCGAACAAGCGGTGAGCCGTCAGGAATACGACACCGCCGTGGCCAACCGGATGCAATCGGAAGCCGCCCTGCAAACCGCCCAGATCAATGTGCGCTACACCAAGGTTTATGCACCGCTGACTGGTCGTATCGGTCGCTCCAACGTGACAGAAGGCGCGCTGGTGACCAGCGGCCAGGCTGATCCGATGGCGGTGATCCAGCAAATCGACCCGATCTATGTCGACGTGACCCAGTCCTCGGTGGAATTGCTGCAACTGCGCCGCGAACTGGAAAGCGGTCGTCTGCAAAAGGCTGGCGATAACTCGGCAGCGGTCAAGCTGACCCTCGAAGACGGCAGCCAGTACAAGCTGGACGGCAAGCTTGAGTTCTCCGAAATCTCGGTGGACCAGACCACCGGTTCCGTCACCCTGCGCGCCGTGTTCCCGAACCCCGAGCACACCCTGCTGCCGGGCATGTTCGTTCACGCTCAATTGCAGGCCGGTGTGAACGCAGCTGCGATTCTGGCGCCGCAACAAGGCGTGACCCGTGACCTTAAAGGCACGCCGACAGCACTGGTCGTCGGTCCTGACAACAAGGTCGAACTGCGCCATCTCAAGGCCAACCGCACTGTCGGTAGTCAATGGTTGATCGAGGACGGCCTGAAGGCAGGCGATCGCCTGATCACCGAAGGGCTGCAATTCGTCAAGCCTGGCATCGAAGTCAAAGCCACTGAAGCGACTAACGTTGGCGCAAAAAACCCGGCCCCCGCACAGGCAGCTGACAAAGCTTCCAGCGGCAAAGGGGAGTAACCCATGTCGAAATTTTTTATCGACCGTCCGATTTTCGCCTGGGTAATAGCCCTGGTGATCATGTTGGTCGGGGCTCTATCGATCCTCAAGCTGCCGATCAACCAATACCCGAGCATTGCACCTCCGGCGATCGCCATTTCCGTGGCCTACCCGGGTGCTTCGGCACAGACGGTACAGGACACCGTGGTGCAGGTGATCGAGCAACAGCTCAACGGCATCGACCACTTGCGTTATGTGTCCTCGGAAAGTAACTCCGACGGCACCATGACCATCACCGCGACCTTCGAGCAAGGTACCAACTCCGATACCGCGCAGGTTCAGGTCCAGAACAAGCTGAACCTGGCCACCCCGTTGCTGCCGCAAGAAGTGCAGCAGCAAGGTATCCGCGTCACCAAGGCGGTGAAGAACTTCCTGTTAGTGATCGGCGTGGTCTCGCGTGACGGCAGCATGACCAAGGACGACCTGTCGAACTACATCGTGTCGAACATGCAGGACCCGATTTCGCGGACGGCCGGTGTCGGTGACTTCCAGGTATTCGGCTCGCAGTACGCCATGCGTATCTGGCTCGACCCGGCCAAGTTGAACAACTACAACCTGACCCCGATCGATGTCAAAACCGCCATCGCCGCACAGAACGTCCAGGTGTCGTCCGGCCAGCTTGGCGGCTTGCCTGCCCTGCCCGACACACAGCTGAACGCCACGATCATCGGCAAGACCCGCCTGCAGACCGCTGAGCAATTCAATAAAATCCTGCTCAAGGTCAACAAGGACGGTTCTCAGGTTCGTTTGAAAGATGTCGCTGACGTCGGTCTGGGTGGTGAAAACTACAGCATCAACGCCCAGTTCAACGGCGCCCCGGCTTCCGGTCTGGCGGTGAAGCTGGCCACTGGCGCCAACGCCCTGGATACCGCAACAGCCCTGCGCAAGACCATCGACAGCCTCAAGCCGTTCTTCCCGGAAGGGATGGAAGTGGTGTTCCCGTATGACACCACTCCAGTGGTGACCGAATCGATCAAAGGCGTGGTTCACACCTTGGTCGAAGCGGTTGCACTGGTGTTCCTGGTGATGTTCCTGTTCCTGCAAAACTTCCGCGCCACCATCATCACCACGATGACCGTGCCGGTGGTATTGCTGGGTACGTTCGGCATCCTCGCCGCCGCCGGTTTCAGCATCAACACCCTGACCATGTTCGGTATGGTTCTGGCCATCGGCTTGTTGGTGGATGACGCCATCGTTGTGGTGGAAAACGTCGAACGGGTGATGAGCGAAGAAGGCCTGTCGCCCAAGGAAGCCACCAAGAAATCCATGGGCCAGATCCAGGGTGCATTGGTGGGTATCGCCCTGGTGCTGTCCGCGGTTCTGCTGCCAATGGCGTTTTTCAGCGGCTCCACTGGTGTGATCTACAAGCAGTTTTCGATCACCATCGTCTCGGCCATGGCCTTGTCGGTACTGGTTGCCCTGATCTTCACGCCGGCGCTCTGCGCCACCATGCTCAAGCCCATTCCCAAGGGTGAGCACGGCGTACCCAAGCGAGGCTTCTTCGGCTGGTTCAACCGCAACTTCGACCGGGGCGTCAAAAGCTACGAGCGCGGCGTGGGCAGCATGCTCGCGCACAAGGCGCCGTACCTGCTGGCCTACCTCATCATCATTGTCGGCATGATCTGGCTGTTCACCCGTATCCCGACCGCATTCTTGCCGGAAGAAGATCAGGGCGTACTGTTCGCCCAAGTGCAGACGCCGGCCGGTTCGACGTCCCAGCGCACCCAGGTGGTCGTGGACGAGATGCGTGAATTCCTGTTACGTCCGAGCAAGGATGGCGGTGAAGGCGATGCGGTGAACTCGGTGTTTACCGTGACTGGCTTCAACTTCGCCGGTCGTGGTCAGAGCTCGGGTATGGCGTTCATCATGCTCCGCCCATGGGACGAACGTAACGCCGACAACAACGTGTTCAAGGTCGCAGCCCGTGCCCAGCAGCACTTCTTCACCTTCCGTGATGCCATGGTGTTTGCCTTCGCGCCACCGGCGGTACTGGAACTGGGTAACGCCACCGGTTTCGACGTGTTCCTTCAGGACCGTGCCGGTATCGGTCACGAAAAACTGATGCAAGCCCGCAACCAGTTCCTCGGCATGGCCGCGCAAAGCAAGATTCTGACTCAGGTGCGTCCGAACGGCCTGAACGACGAACCGCAATACCAACTGGAGATCGATGACGAGAAGGCCAGTGCCCTGGGCATCACCATCGCCGACATCAACAACACCCTGTCGATCGCGCTGGGCAGTAGCTACGTCAACGACTTCATCGACCGCGGTCGAGTGAAGAAGGTTTACGTACAAGGCCAGCCTGGCTCGCGCATGAGCCCTGAAGACCTGAAGAAGTGGTATGTGCGCAACAGCGCCGGCACCATGGTTCCGTTTACGGCGTTTGCCAAGGGTGAATGGATTTACGGCTCGCCGAAGCTGGCCCGTTACAACGGCGTCGAAGCGATGGAAATCCTCGGCTCCCCGGCGCCGGGCTACTCCACTGGCGAAGCCATGGCCGAAGTCGAAGCCCTTGCCGCCAAACTGCCGGCGGGTGTGGGTATTTCCTGGACCGGCCTGTCGTACGAGGAACGGTTGTCCGGTTCGCAAGCGCCAGCGCTGTATGCGTTGTCGCTGCTGATGGTGTTCCTGTGCCTGGCGGCGCTGTATGAAAGCTGGTCGATTCCGATTGCGGTGATGCTGGTGGTGCCTTTGGGGATCATCGGTGCACTGATGGCGACCAGCCTGCGTGGCCTGTCCAACGACGTGTATTTCCAGGTGGGCCTGTTGACGACCATCGGCCTGGCGGCGAAAAACGCCATTCTGATTGTCGAATTTGCAAAGGAACTGCATGAGCAAGGGCGCAGCCTGCGCGAAGCAGCGATTGAAGCCAGCCGGATGCGTTTGCGACCGATCATCATGACCTCGCTCGCCTTCGTCCTTGGCGTGGTGCCACTGGCCATTTCCACCGGTGCAGGTTCGGGTAGCCAGCATGCCATCGGCACTGGAGTGATTGGCGGTATGATCACCGCCACCGTTCTGGCGATCTTCTGGGTCCCACTGTTCTTCGTCACTGTGTCGTCCATCGGTCAACGCAAAATCGTCGACCCGGATGACGCCACTGAAACTCCTAAAGAGGCTGGCCAATGAGCAAGTCGCTACTTTCCCTAGCCATCGCCGCGTTTGTGCTGGGTGGTTGCTCGCTGATACCCGATTATCAGCAGCCTGCGGCACCGGTGGCGGGCCAATACCCGCAGGGCCCGGCGTACTCGCCGACCCAGGCGCCGAGCCAGGCTGCTGCGGAGCAAGGCTGGAAGCAGTTTTTCCATGACCCGGCACTGCAACAGCTGATTCAGGTGGCCCTGGAAAACAACCGTGACCTGCGTGTCGCGGCGCTGAACATCGATGCGTTCGCGGCTCAATACCGCATCCAGCGTGCTGACTTGTTCCCGGCCGTATCGGCCAATGGCAACGGCAACCGCCAGCGCGTTCCGGCAAACTCTTCGCAGACCGGCCAGTCAGGTATCGTCAGTGCCTACTCGGCCACGGTCGGTATCAGTGCCTATGAACTCGATATGTTTGGTCGGGTTCGCAGCCTCAGCGAAGCAGCGCTGCAACAGTACTTCGCTACTGAAGAAGGTCGACGCAGCACACAGATCAGCCTGGTAGCCAGCGTGGCCAACGCCTACATGGCTTGGCAAGCCGACAAGGAACTGCTGAAAGTCACCCAGGACACCCTCGGTGCGTTCGAGGAGAGCTACAAGCTCACCGCGCGCAGTGCCGAAGTCGGTGTGGCGTCGGCGCTGGACGTCGCCCAGTCGCGCACCTCAGTGGAAAACGCACGGGCGCAACTGGCGAAGTACACCCGCCAGGTCGCTCAGGATGAGAACAGTCTGGTGCTGCTGCTCGGCACCGGCATCCCGGCCAACCTGCAAGCTGCCAAGCCGCTGTCTGACGATTTGCTCAGCGACGTGCCAGCCGGCCTGCCATCGGACCTGCTGCAACGTCGTCCGGACATTCTCCAGGCGGAATACAACCTCAAGGCCGCCAACGCCAACATCGGCGCGGCACGGGCTGCGTTCTTCCCGAGCATCAGCCTGACAGCCAACGCCGGCACCCTGAGCCCGGATTTGTCCGGTCTGTTCAAGGGTGGTTCGGGTACCTGGTTGTTCCAGCCGCAGATCAACTTGCCAATCTTCAACGCCGGCAGCCTGCGCGCCAGCCTGGATTACTCGAAAATCCAGAAAGACATCGGCGTGGCGAACTACGAGAAGTCCATTCAAACGGCCTTCCAGGAAGTCGCCGATGGGCTGGCTGCCCGCCGAACCTACACCGACCAGTTGCAGGCGCAGCGTGACTTCGTCACCGCCAACCAGGAATACTACCGCCTGGCCCAGCGTCGTTACCTCATTGGTGTCGACAGCAACCTGACCTTCCTCGATGCCCAGCGTCAGCTGTTCAACGCCCAACAAGTGCTGATCACCGACCGTCTGGCGCAACTGGTCAGCGCGGTCAACCTGTACAAGGCACTGGGTGGTGGCTGGAACGAGCAGACCGCCAAGGTCGAACCGCTAAATGAAGAAGCGCCGAAGATGAAGTTGTTCTGATCGCGCGGTGAACACAATGAAGCCCACCTTTTGGTGGGCTTTTTGTTGGCTGCGGGAAAAGGTGGGATGACTGGGCGGTCCTCATCGTCGGAACAGACAACACAAATCCCTCGCCCAACTTTTCGTTCGATAATCGCCCAGAACCCGCTTTCGCTAATTGAACTATCTAGTACATTCCCCGCACCATCCGTCGCACAAGACCAACAACATCAGGTTCACCCCTATGCCTCCGCACCCTGCCCTGTCCGGCTGATTCCGCTGCGTTTAATCAATCCGTTCTTTTGACTGCAACCCGACGTTGCGGCAGCGCCCTGTTTCATCCCCAACAATTAGAGAGACCCAAGCCCATGACGCCTTCCACCGCGCAGTATTTCTTCCCTGGCCTGATTGCCATTGCTGTGGCCTCTGCGGCCCTCCCCGCCCAGGCGGAGGAATCAGGTTTTGTCGAAGGCGCCAAGGCCACGCTCAACCTGCGTAACTTCTATATCAACCGCAATTTCACCAACCCGACCAACCCTCAAAGCAAGGCCGAGGAGTGGACCCAGAGCTTCATCCTCGACACCAAGTCCGGGTTCACTCAAGGTCCGGTGGGTTTTGGCGTCGATGCGCTGGGCCTGTTGTCGATCAAACTTGATGGCGGTAAAGGCACGCGCGGCACCGGGCTGCTGCCGATTGGCAGCGACGGCGACCCAGTCGAT
>NZ_JBFUKU010000077.1:0-21724 GCF_056400685.1 Pseudomonas sp. P5_A12
CTCCATCGCCACTAACCTATCGCTGAGGTGCGTGGCGTCCAGACACCCGGTAAAACTAGCCTACAAACGGACAACAGGGAGGCGGAACCGGCCTGAATAGCAACTATTACCAAACCACCTACACTTGGTTCCCAACTGACTGCTGTAGTCATCGACAAAGTGAGCAGCCATGTATCCGCCAACGATTTACCAATCCAACCATGGGTAATCATCATGAAATTCATGATTTTGGTGCAGCGTACCTGGAGCTCCGTCATCTCTGCCAACCGCCCTGATGACCATGTCAGGCGACGTTTTGGTTCACCCCTTGCGGTACTTGGGCTAAGTTTGATTGCGTCGACGGCCGTGTTCGCTGCCGACCCGCTACCTTCCTGGAATGAAGGGCCGGCCAAGCAAGCCATCGTAGAATTCGTCAAGGCAACCACCCAGGAAGGCGGTGCTCAGTTCGTTGCGCCGGCCGAGCGCATCGCGACCTTCGACCAGGACGGCACCTTGTGGGTTGAACAGCCGGCCTATAGCCAATTGTTCTATTGCCTGAGTCGCGTGCCTGCCGCCGTCGAGGCAAAGCCCGAGTTGGCTCAGGTAGAACCCTTCAAGACAGTGCTCTCGGGGGACCGTTCCGCCATGGCGAAACTGACCCTTGACGATTTTCTTAAAATTGCCATGGTGACCCTGAGCGGCATGCCCACGGATGAGTTCAAGCAGCAAGTCCAGGACTGGCTGGCCAAAGCCCGTGACCCTCGCTGGAAGCGCCCTTTTACCGAGCTGACCTACAAGCCGATGAAGGAAGTCATGCAATACCTGCGTGACAATGGCTACAAAACCTACATCGTTACCGGCGGCGGTCAGGACTTCGTTCGCGCTTATGCCGAAGAGACCTATGGTGTGCCTCCCGAACAGGTTGTCGGCAGTGCCGGGGCCACCGAATATGGCTACGACAAAAGCGGTAAACCCGAGCTGATCAAGCTGCCCAAGATGCTGCTCAACGACAACGATGCGGGCAAGGCCGAGAACATTTACCTGATGGTCGGCCGCCAGCCTTACGCAGCCTTCGGCAACTCCACCGGTGACAAGCAAATGCTGGAGTACACCAAAGCCGGCAAAGGTGCGCGACTGGCGATGTTGGTGCTCCATGACGACGCCGATCGCGAGTACGCCTATGGTCCGGCGCAAGGATTGGCGGATTCCAAGGTGGGCACCTTTACCGAATCGTTGTTTAACCAAGCGAAAAATGAGGGCTGGACTGTGATCAGCATGAAAAAGGACTGGAAGAAGATTTTTGCATTCGAGTGAAATACAGCTGTTGTTGAATTTTTGGTTGTCCAGCAGCCCGCTGGACAATCACTTCTTCATGGATAACTGAACGATTTCACCAGTGTCAGTTCTCCCACAGCCCGCATCGGCACCAGAAACGTCTCCATCTTCTCGCTCGGCGTCCCTTCCTCGGTAATCACTGTTACCTGCGCCGTCGTCAGCGGTTGAACCGCGTACTCCTGCCCTTCTTCATCACTGCGATAGCCGCCGCCAAAGTAGTTCACATACACCAGATACTGCCCCTTGATCGGCGCAGGCATGGCGAAAATTTCCGGGCCATACCCGGTCGTCACATCAACATCCAGCGTCGCACCATTTGGCGCAACCCTGTCCCCGTACCAGATGTGCGCCCCCTCCGGCGTAATCAGGTGCAAGTCCAGATCCGTGTTGTCACTGTCCCACGACAACAACACCCGCAACTTGGCCGGCGTGGCACCACCACCGGAATTGAGAAACTGCGTGCGATGCCGTTGCTGGCCCTCAGGGCTGCGCACTTCAACGCTGTTACTGCCATTGGGAAACGAGAACGGGCGATCAAAGCGCCCTGCCGAGTCGATTTTCAGCGGCATGCTCACGCCGTTGACGATCAGGCGACCAGGATCCGCAGATTTGGGCGTGGATTTGATCTGACCGCTGATACGCGCAGTGTTGGCTTGGCCCGCAGGGGTGTTCACCGAGGAGGCCGGGTAGTTGACGATCTGGCGGAAGTTTTCGCCCTCACCTTCAGGCGTGCCAGTGCGCCAGCCACCGACGGGGGTGTCGAGTTTGACGGCTGCGTCGGTCGCAAAAATCGTCGGCAATGCGCAAAAAGAACAAAGGAACAGGATGACCTGTGGATAACGGAGTTTCATGGCCTATTCCAGCAAGAGGTGGCGGGCGAGCCCTTCGATGTAGGTTTCATCCTGGCCATTGGGGTGTGCTTCGAAGGCCAGGTGCAGGTATTCGTGGGTCAGGTCGAGGCGATCTTGTAGCGACAGCACGCCGCGCACGTAAATGCGTTGACGTTCGCGGTCGACGTAGGGACGACCGAAAGCCAAGCGGCAGACGGCGAAGGCGCTGACTTCGTTGTAGCCGACTTCGCTTTCGAGGCGTGGACGCCAGCCGCGGCGCTGGGTTTGCAGCCAATCTTGCGCGGCGGGCAGTGCTTCGCAGGAGGCGACGGGATTGTCCCAACGGCTGAGACTGGCGCGTGGGTAGGCGTGCAGCAGGATGGCGTCGTAACGCTGGCCGGCGTTGGCTTGTTCGATGGCTTGCTGCCAGGAGAGTTTGTCCGGGCCGGGTTGATCGGAGTGGTAGGTGACGGTGCTGCCGGCCAGCACGAGGTCGCTGGTCCAGGCGGCAATGTGGCGCGATTCGGGGGTGGCCGGGCGTGGGGCGACGCGTTGACGGCTGCTGCTGTCGTCGATGCTCAGGCAGTCGCCGTTGCGGGTGGCGTTTTGCAGCAGGTAGGTGCGGATGGCGATAGCCAGGGCTTTGGCCGCTTCAGCGGGCTCGGGTTTGGCTTCGCGCTGGAGGACGCGCGCGACGTATTCTTCGCGATCCAGTCGGGCGACGAGCTTGTCCTTAAACAAAAAGAGTTCGCCGTCGCTATGGATATCGAGTTGGTTGCCGTTGGTGAATTCGACGCGATAGTCGCCCTGCAATGGTCCGGAAGAAACAACACGATCTCCCGCCAGAACACGCTCGATCGGATAGCGAGAAAACAAACCGACTTCGACACAACGTCCCGTGTCTGAAAGCCCGTCAGTCGGCAACACCGATGCCAACGCAGCGCCATAGTGACGAAGCACCAGCTGACTGGTTCCGCGCCCACCAGCCCAGATGGGCGTGCCATCCGCCGTCCAACCGGCAAACCCACCCTGACGCGACGAGGGGTCCTGATCCCCCAGCCAGCTCCAGGTTTTCACCCGTAACCGGCCACCGAGTTCACCCACAACATTGCCATCAGCGGCATTGAGCACCACGTCCAGCAACACCCGCCGCGCCTGATCCTGCGCCGGCATCACCGCCAGCACCTTGAGCAACTCAGCGACGGAAACCCGCGTAGAGGGTTTTAATGAGGGCAAATCCAGCAACCACTCCGGTGCCTGTCGCGCTTGCCAATACGTGCGCCAGTCGGCGGCGGTGATGCCCAAACGAGCCGGTTCAAAGTACAAGCCGCACGATTTCACCAACGCCTGATCGCGCTCGATTTTGCCGCCGGCCGTGCAGCAATAAACTTCTTCTTTTGACTGCCCGCGACATTTATAAGGCGATTCTTCAGCGCCGGTATCCACCAGCCAAGCGTAAGCAAACAACTTCCACAAACTACCTAAAGGCGCCTGAAAATCAGCAGGCAACGGTTCGCGTGAAATCACCCGAGTCCGGTTCAACGACAGTAATTCACCCTTGAAACCCAGCCGCAGTGGTTCGTCCTGCGCTATCGCCAGCGCAGAAATCAAACACAGCAGCAGCCAGACCAGAGGCCGGGACATGTCAGTTGACCGTGACCTGGCCCAGGGCCGGCTTCTGTTCCTGCGCCTGATGTTGCGGCGCGTAGACTTGAGTGAACCGCACCGGCGGCAGATTGAACTGCCCCTTCTGCGAGAAGCGCACCAAATGACGCAAGCGCAACTCACCGCTCAAGGCATCGACCGGAATCGCATAAGCCATTTGCCCCGGCTCGAAACGCGCCTTCTCCAGCGCCGTCGGTTCGGTGCCAGCCTTGCCCATCAACTTGATGCCCCACGTCGTGCGCTCGACATCGGCGCCCGGCGGCAGCGGTACTTCGAGCATGCCGTAACGCAGCGGTTTCGCGGCTTTGCTGGTGATGATCACTTCGTCCAGATACAGGCTGTCGCTGGACAACGGCTGGGCGCCGACCGCTTCGAGTTTGAAGGTGAAGGCTTCGTCGCCTGGCACCAATCGAGACAAGCGACGAGTGATGGTCACGGCCATCGGATTGATTGCCGGTTGCTGGGTCTGGTAGCTCAACGCGGCACGCAATGGCCGTTCCTGCGTCCCGGTCAACGACAATACGGTCGGCACTGGCGAAGCACCCTGCCACGTCCAATACATCTCACCGGTATCACCGTGTTCTTTCTTCCAGCCTTCACGCGGCGCTAATGCGATGGTGGGCGAAGCCTGCTCGATGCTGCGTTGCAACCAGGTCAGCGCCAGGGCGCGCTCCAGTGTCGATTGCTGTGGCAACAACCGCTGCAGCAAGGCTTGCGCGCGGGCCTGATCGAAGGTTTGCAGCGAAAGGTTCAAGGCTTCGGCGAATGGCTGCGAACTGACCGCCAGACGCTGTTGCGCGTCCACTAGTTGACGATTGAAAGCGTCCGGCAGAGTGACCTTCGATTGCTTGGCCAACGAGGCAATTAACACACGTGCTGCCGCCAAGCCAAGCGCCGAATCCGGATCGCTCATGACGAGGCTGTCTTCACCGTCCTCCATCAGGTTTGCAGCGTTACCCTCGCCCGCTTTCGCCAGGTCGTGCATCAACCCACTGAGCAAAGTGTTCACAGGCAATTGCATCTGTTTGGCGAACGACAGGATCAGCGCGCGCTGCAACAACGGGGTGTTTTTGGCCTGCTTCGAATACACCTCCAGCACCCGCTGCCAATGCTCAGGCGGCAGGCTCAGATCCAGCACCTTGCTGGCGTTCCAGTCGGCGTAGTAAGCGTAAGCGGTGAGGAAGGCATCCGGCTCACCGTCCATGCCCCACCAAGTGAAGCTCGCGAAAGGCCCGGCCATTTGCACCAGTCGCAAGCGGCTGTTTTGCATGATCAGGCGCAAGCGATCACGGATTTGCGGGTTCGACGCCAAGGTTGGATACGCGATGCTCAGCGGCAGCAACCGACTGGCCGTTTGTTCAACGCCGCCGTACGGATAGCTCAACAGATCATCCAGCGCCGAACGGAACAGCGCTTGCGGACTGTCATCCAGACGCAGACGAATATCCGTCGCATCTACCGGCAAGTTCAGCGGCGTATCACCACTGGCCACGTCCAGACTTTGGCTTTGCGTGACCTGCCAACCTTCACCGGTGGCGGTCAGGCGCACGGCCAGCGCATCGGCAATTTTGCCGTCCTGCACCAGCTCCGCCGTCCACTCGCCAGTGGCCAAGACGAACGCCGGCAGCGGGATGTAATTGATGCCGTTGTTTAGGGTCACCGGCACACGCTGATCGGCACCGCCGTAATGAATTACCAACTCAGCCTTGACCGGTTGCTCGGCCTGGCTGAAGGCGAACACACCGAGACTCGGCTTATCGCCGCTACGGAATTTGGTCGGCCCGCTCCACTTCAGGTACAGCGGTTTTTCCGAACGCACGAACTGTTTTTTCTGCCCGACCTGACCGTCATCGGCGATGGCCCGGGCGGTGATGCGCCAGCGGGTCAGCGAGTCCGGCATCTTGAAGGTGAAGCGGGTTTTGCCATTGGCATCGGTGATCAACTCCGGTTGCCACGCGGCGGTGTCGACGTCTTCACGACGTGGCCGCTCCAGCACTTTCACACCGCGCTCGCTGCGGTTGGCTTTGCCCGGCGCGCCAGGGCTGCCCGGCAACGCCACGTCGTAGCTGATGAACGACAGACTGGCGCTGGTGCGCACGTTGTTGCGCCGTGGGTGGTAGAAGAACTGGTCGATGGTCGGCGCGACTTCCGGTTGCAGCGCGTAGACCATTTCGTCGACCACGCTGACCGTCAGGTGCGCCGGAATCGGCTTGCCGGCGAACTGCGTGGTGAGGTCGACCGACACGGTATCGCCCGGTTGGTACGCCTCTTTATCGGTGACGATGGCCACGTCAATTTGCGGCGCAATCACCTTGATGCCGGCGTTCTGAAAGCTGTACTGACCACCCTTGGTGTACAGCACGGAGAAGGTCAGGTTCGGCGCGAAATTGTCCTTCACCGGGATGCGCGCGCGGTATTGGGTGTCGCTGAGTTTTTCCATCTTCAGCCAGTCGCCGCCCTTGGACAGCAACGCCGTGGCCTCGACCTTGTCGCGCTCCAGCGACAGCAGCGCATCGCTGATCGGTTCCGGGAAAGTGATCAACGCCAAGGCTTCATCACCGGCCTTGTACTCGGGTTTATCGAGGACGATTTCCACGGTGCCCGGCACGGCTTTGACGCCATCGCCGGTGACCGAATGACCGGTCGCGCCAATCACGCGGCCATGGTCATCTTTCAACGTCAGGTTGTAAGTGCCCGGACGGTCGAAGGCCACGGTGAAGCCTTTGTCCTTCGCGGCAAGCTTGCCTTCACCAGTGCTCTGGTCTTCCAGACGCACCCAGCCGTAGCTGCTCGGCGTAACGGTTTTGCTCTGCTCGTTGGCGCCTTCGTTCTGATAGCTGAAGACAACCTTGTCGCCCACCGCACTGAACCGCTGCGGCGCACTCAATCTGAAACTCGCCGCACCACGATCGATGAGGATTTCCTTGGTGGTCTTGACCCGATACGCCGCGCCATCGCTAGCAAACACGGTGAGCATGTAACGGCTCGGTTTCTCGGCGGCCGGCAGGTCGAGGGTCGCGTTGCCCTTGGCGTCAGTGGTCAGTTCGGTGCTGGTCAACTCCACCGGGAATTGCCCGAGGTATTGCAGTTCGTTGTCGACCATCGACAGTTGCTGGGCGCGCAGGCTCAGGCTCAACTTGGCATTGGCCACCGGTTTACCGTCCGGGTACAGCAACACCAGGCTGCCCTTCACCGGTTCGCCGGTGCGGTAATCCTGCTTGGCCAGGTTCAGCGAGATTTCGAAGTGCGGCTTGATGTATTCAGCCACGCGGAACGCACTGCTGTAGGCCTGATCCTTGTAGCTGAAACGCAGTTCATAACCACCCGCCACCGCATTGTCCGGCAACTGGAAACGACCTTGGGTGCCCGCCTTGGAATCGAGTTTCAACGCCAGCGATTGCAGCGCCGTGCCTGTGGCATCGAGCACGGTCACGTTGACGTCTGCAGCGCTCGGCAACACCGAATCCCGCGCATTCTTGAACTCGCGCCCGACGATTTTCAGCGACACCCAATCCCCCGGCCGGTACAGCGGCCGGTCGGTGAAGGCGTAGAGTTTGGTGTCGTAGATTTCGCTGTCGTAATAGAAGTTCTCGGAGACAAACACCCCGCTTTCTTCGTCCTCGCCAATCACGAACGAACGCTCCGGGCTGACGTGTTTCAGACGCAGCAAACCATCGCTATCGGTGGCGCCGCTGCTCATCACGCCGAGGCCATCGGTCCACAGCACATTGACCTTCGGCACCGAACTGCCTTCGTGTTTGCGCGCGGCCCAGACCACCAGCTCATCACCGGCGATCTTGCTCACCGCCACGGTGTTCGAGACAAACACCATGGTCGTCGCGCGGTACTTGCCGATCAGCGCCTCCACCAGGTACAGCCCCGGTTTCAGGTTGCCCAGCGGGATGTACACATTGCCCGGCGCGACGCTGACGAACTCGCTGGAAGAACCAGCCAGATTCACACCCTCAGGCGGCTGGATCGGTTTGGCTTGCCACAGCGGATAGCGGAATTGACTGACCACCGGCAGGCCCGGAATCAGTGCGAATTGCGGTTGGGCGTCGTAAGGCGTTGGCGCGGCAATTGCGGTGCCCATCTTCAGTTCCGGCACTGCCTCGGTGACTTGTTGGCGGGACTCGTAGGAAAACGCCCGCTGCATCACGCGACGGGATTTTCGGTACCAGTTGTCCCACAGGTACGCGAGGGTATTCGACAGGCCTTCGCCCTTGAACTGACCGTCACTGACGACGCGGTGCAGGTTCTTCTGGCGCTTGAGGAAATCCAGCGGCTTGTCGATGCGGTACACACGAATGTCGGCGCCGCCATATGGTTCCATGCGGAACCGGCGATAGTCACGACCCGGCGCTTCGAGGCGCACCATCGCCTGTTCGTCGCTGGCGAAACTGCTGTCGGCCAGCAGGAAAAAGCTTTCACCGGCCACCGGCGTATAGCCGCTCGGCTCGACGGTGTCTTCGGCGTTGACCGCCGAAAAAGGCAGCACCAAAACCAACAGCAAAGGCAGGAAACGCAACATGCGGGCACCGATCATTGGGAGAGAAAGTTCAGTCGATAGACGCCGATGAAGTTGGGGTTGGCTGCGTCGGGTATCCATCGGGTGTCCTTCCATGTCATGAGTTGCTGCAGGCTTGCCGAACGCATGCCGTTGTCAGTGGGGGTAGTGCTGCCGGTGTGATAGGCGACGTAGCGGCCCATCCAGATCATCAGGTGCTGGTCGTCGCCCTGATCGAAAAACATCAGGTCGCCGGGCCGCGCTTGCGCTACGTCTCGACTCACCAGATGGCTGTTGAACTGAATCAGTTTGATCGCATTCACGTACGGCCCGACCTTGCCGCCGCCCTGCTGCCATTGCTGGGAGAGGCGGCGTTGGGCTTCGCTTAATTGCAGTTCCGGCGGCAGGTAGCGATTGGACAGGCCGTTGCTGCGCAGCCATTTGTCGTCATGGAATTTCAGCGCTTCGTTGGCGGCGAAGCGCACCAGTCCCGCGCAGTCCTGCTGATACCAGCGCGGACTCGGGCCTTGGGTCAGTTGTTCCTGGGCGATACGCACGAACCAGGCGCGAAACACCTGGGATTGCTGCACGTCGAGCGGTGGCGCCTCAGTGGCGACTGCGAGACTACCCAGCAGCATGACCAGCAAACCGAGGCCTCGGATGAGTGCGGTCACAGGGCTTTCCATTCCAGCGGCAGCCATTGCCAGTGGCCGTCGGGCTCGCTGCCTTCGGGCAAGGTCAGGGCATACTTGCCGTAACCGCCGAGCTTGCGCAATTTCGGGATCAGGTAGGTTTGCGCGGCGTTGTAAAACACCGGTTCCATGTCCTGCGGCAGGCTGTCGAGGGTTTCCTGTTGCATCAGTTGCGCCATGGACTCCGGGCCGAAGTAGAACGGCATCAGCAGGTCTTTGGGCACCACGTCGGCCATCGGCGGGAAGCGTTTGTCGAGGGTGCCGAGGGCCTTGTCCAAGAGTTTGTCGTCGAGGGAGAACAGCAGCGTCGAGCCGTGACGGGCCAGGCTGACTTTCATGAAGGCCTTGCCGGAGATGGCGTCCGGATCTTCAGCCTCCTTGGCTTTGTAGGGGCCGAAGTTGGAGCTGACCTGACGCTGCCATTGGTGGGTTGGACCTTCCTGCTTCTCGACCACCGGGAACGCGTGTTCTTCGACATTGGGCTCAAAGGCGCCGACCATCGAGCCGAACAGATTGCCCAGATCGCCGTCGAGTTTGGCGCTGTCATCGTCGTTCAGGTTGGCCACCAGCAACGGTGTATAGAGACGCGAATCGGCGTACCAGCACAAGCCCGCCGYGCCGGCCATGTGTTCGGTCAACGCCTGCGCCACCGGCTCTTCGGCGCCGAGTTTTACCAGCAGCGGTTTCTGTTGTTCGGCGGCGAGCGGCAAGGCGACGCAGGCACTGGCGCCCATCGGCATGGCTTGCCAGATCGGTTTGAAATCGAAGTCCGGCTGATCGTCCAGTTCATCCATGGCGAGGAAGCTGTGCCAGCCTTTGTCATCCATATCGAAACGCAGCCCGGCGAAGTTAGGGATGAAACGCTGGTACCCCATGGCCAGAACGCTGGAGTTCACCGAGAGACGTTGTTTCACTTCCGGTGTACGCGGTAGCAGGCCGAACGCTTCGGGGAATAGTTTGTCGCCGTTCAGCAGTGCCGCCAGCGCCAGGGTCGAAACGCTACCCGGACGTTCATCCGGGCCGTTGCTCGGGTCGTAAAGTTTGGAAGGATTGGACAGCACCACCAGTTTGTCGCCATGGGAAGCGAAGACCAGCGCTTTGCCGTAGTTGTAGGTGAGCTGATAAAGCGCCACGTCGTCGGCGCCGACTTTCACATCACTGAGTCTGGTCAGCTGCGAATCGTCCAGCGCCACTTTCGCCAGCGGCTCCAGCACCTTGGCCAACCCGCCGCGATCCATCACCAACAGGAAATCCTTGAGCCGGCCATCCGCCCCGCGCCACAGCGCCACGTCGGCCGGTTGATCGAACAGCTGCTCAATCAGGCTGTCCTGCAATTTCAGGTCATGCTCGTAAATGATCCGCCGCAGACTGCCGATCAAGCCGAGGCGATCGACATGGGCTTCGTAATAGAAGACGAAATCTTCGGTGAGGGTTTCCTTGAGGAATGGTACCGCCAGCAAGTCCTTGGGTAACTGGCTCAAGGAGTGGGTTTCGAGCAGACCGTCGGGCCGGCTCATGCCCAGTTTGTCGCTGACCAACTCCGCCGGTGGCGCCTTGGGCTTGTGCATGAACCACCCCAACCCGCCCGCCAAGCCGGCCACCAGGCACAGCCCGACCAGTAGCGCCGGCCAACGGCGGGGAGCTTTGGCAGCAGGTGCGTCAGCGGCCGGGGAAACAGTCTTTTCGCTCATGTTCACAACGCCCAATTCATCCGTGGTGCGGGATGCTTAATAGTTGAAAGTCTTGACCAGCTGCAGGTCACCGATCGCGCGCAGGGGCACGATGAAGGTCTCGCGTTTTTCGTCGACGGTGTTTTCGTTGAGCACCAGATTGATTTGCGAGGTGATGACCTCGTTCTGGTTGCTGGCCTCCTCGAAGTTATAGCCGCCGCTGCCGAAGTTGCCCCAATAGTTCACGTAAACCAGATAGGTGCCGTGCAGTGGCGCGGTCATGGTGAACATTTCGGGGCCGGGGCCATCGACGCCGTCCGGGTCCAGGCCACCGCCGTTGGTCAGCGCCGAGTGAGCCCAAAACGCATGCTGGCCGTCAGGAGTAATGATGTGCAGATCGAGTTCGGCTTTCGGGTCGTCCCAACCCAGCACCACGCGAATCCGTGCCGGCGTGCGCAGGTTGTTGGCTTCATAGAATTGAACACGCTTGAGCGACTGGCCTTCGGCACTGCGCACTTCGACGCTGTTGGAGCYCGCGCCAAACGCATATGGTCGGGCGAATCGCCCTTGGTCGTCGGTGTACAGATTCAGTGGATTGCCGTTGACCGCCAGCGTGTGCGGCCCGCGTTGAGTGCCGATGGACTTGAGGTGGCCCTCGATCATCGTGCGATTACGCTGCACACCCCGATCGATGGGCGGCGTGGGATAGGCAACTTGCGGGTTTTCGCTGCGGTCGAGCAGACCGTTAAAGCGCCAGCCGCCGAGCGGTTCCGAGAGCTCAGCCGTCGGTTCGGCCCAGGCAGCGGTCGCGCAGACCAGTCCCATCGCCAGCAATAGAAATGAACGCATGTGATGCCTCCTGCCATGCATAACGAAACCTTGCGCCCGATCCTCGGCGCGTTACAGACCCAAAAGCTGCGTTTCGTCAGAAAGACCCGGTGACTGATGGGTCTTGGAAGGGGCGAAGGGTAGCTATTTGGCAGATTTTTAACAATCGGATCCATTTTGATTTGCGGTGGGAGTCACGAACATTTGAGTCAGTGAGCCGAATAGCGGCCTTATTCGGCTCACAATATGAGCCGAATAAGCTCTGAGTTCAGCCGAACTGCAATCTGTAGCAGCTGGCGAAGCCTGCGTTCGGCTGCGTAGCAGTCGTCAATCCTGCTTGCACGGTATGCCTGATAGACCGCAAGTACTGGTTTTACGACTGCTACGCAGCCGAACGCAGGCTTCGCCAGCTGCTACAACGGATGCGTCGCTGCTGAAACGGTTGTCGCCGGCCGAAACACCCTGCCCATTTGCCCATAACCCCCATGTCTGCTAGTGTCGCGCCGGTTTAACGTCAACCGGAAATCGCCGCCATGGCCCGCAAAAAAGCTGCACTGGATTTCGAACAATCGCTCGCTGACCTGCAAACGCTGGTGGAGCGTCTGGAGAACGGCGAACTGTCGCTGGAAGATTCGCTGACGGCTTTCGAGCAAGGCATCGGTCTGACTCGCGATTGCCAGGCGGCGCTGGCCCAGGCCGAGCAGAAGGTTCAAGTGCTGCTCGAGCGTGATGGCGAGTTGGCCGAGGAACCCTTCGAAGCGGATCAGCCAGAATGATTTCAGCGTATTCGGCGACCAGCCAGGCCCGCGTCAACACGGCGCTGGAAACCCTGTTCAACGCACCGAGTCCTGAACTTGCCCGTCTCTATGAAGCCATGCGCTACAGCGTGATGAATGGCGGCAAGCGCGTACGTCCATTGCTGGCTTATGCGGCCTGCGAAGCGTTGGGCGGCAAGGCTGAGCAAGCCAACGGCGCGGCCTGCGCGGTGGAGCTGATTCACGCCTATTCCCTGGTACACGACGATTTGCCGGCCATGGACGATGACGACCTGCGGCGCGGCCAGCCGACGACTCACAAGAAATTTGATGAAGCCTGCGCAATTCTTGCCGGCGACGGCTTGCAGAGCCTGGCGTTCAGCGCCCTGCTCGACCCGCGCCTGAACGGAGCGGACGCCGAGATCCGATTGCAGATGGTCAGCGCCTTGGCCGTCGCGGCAGGCCCGGCGGGGATGGTCGGCGGTCAAGCCATCGACCTCGGCTCGGTCGGCCTGAAGCTCGATCAAACAGCCCTTGAGTACATGCACCGGCACAAGACCGGCGCGCTGATTGAAGTCAGCGTCAAACTCGGCGCCCTGGCCAGCGGCCACGCAGAAGAGGACGAGCTGAAAGCCTTGCAGACCTATGCCCAGGCCATTGGTCTGGCGTTTCAGGTGCAGGACGACATTCTCGACGTTGAAAGCGATACCGAAACCCTCGGTAAACGCCAGGGCGCCGACATCGCTCGCGACAAGCCAACCTACCCGGCGCTGCTCGGCCTCGACGCGGCCAAGGCGTATGCCTTGGAACTGCGCGATCAAGCCCTGCACGCGCTGCGACAGTTTGACGCGGCCGCCGAGCCCTTGCGCGATCTGGCCCGCTACATCGTCGACCGGCGTAGCTGACAGCGTATCAGCCAAGTTAAGAGCAACGCGTGGGCAGGGGGCGATGCATCAGGTAAACTGCCGCATCTTTTATACCTATAACGATTCGCCTGATGCCCACGACGTTTCATGAGATTCCCCGCAAGCGCCCGACCACGCCCCTGCTCGACCGTGCCAACACGCCGGACGGCCTGCGCCGGTTAGGCGAAGCCGAGCTGGAAACCCTGGCCGATGAGTTGCGCCTGGAATTGCTCTACACGGTCGGTCAGACCGGTGGGCATTTCGGTGCAGGCCTGGGCGTCATCGAACTGACCATCGCGTTGCATTACGTCTTCGACACCCCGGACGACCGGCTGGTGTGGGACGTGGGTCATCAGGCTTATCCACACAAAATCCTCACCGGCCGTCGCGAGCGCATGGCCACACTGCGCCAGAAGGACGGCGTTGCGGCGTTCCCGCGCCGTTCCGAGAGCGAGTACGACACCTTTGGCGTCGGCCACTCCAGCACCTCGATAAGCGCAGCGCTGGGCATGGCCATTGCCGCCCGCCTGCAGAACAGTGATCGCAAGGCCATTGCCGTGATCGGCGATGGCGCGCTGACCGCCGGCATGGCGTTCGAGGCGTTGAACCACGCGCCGGAAGTGAACGCCAACATGTTGGTGATCCTCAACGACAACGACATGTCGATCTCGCGCAATGTCGGCGGACTATCGAATTACCTGGCGAAAATCCTTTCCAGCCGCACTTACGCGAGCATGCGCGAGGGCAGCAAAAAGGTCCTGTCGCGCCTGCCCGGCGCCTGGGAAATTGCCCGTCGTACCGAAGAATACGCAAAAGGCATGCTGGTTCCCGGCACGCTGTTCGAAGAGTTGGGCTGGAACTACATCGGCCCTATCGACGGCCACGACCTGCCGACCCTGATCGCCACCTTGCGCAACATGCGCGATCTCAAAGGCCCGCAGTTCCTGCACGTCGTCACCAAGAAAGGCAAGGGCTTCGCCCCGGCCGAAGTCGACCCGATCGGCTACCACGCCATCACTAAACTTGAACCGCTGGACGCACCGGCCGCTGCGCCGAAGAAAGCCGGCGGGCCGAAGTATTCCGGTGTATTCGGTGAGTGGCTGTGCGACATGGCCGCTGCTGATCCGCGTTTGGTGGGTATCACCCCCGCCATGAAGGAAGGCTCCGACCTGGTGGCGTTCAGCGAGCGCTTCCCGCTGCGCTACTTCGACGTGGCGATTGCCGAGCAACACGCCGTGACCCTCGCTGCCGGCATGGCGTGCGAAGGCGCTAAACCGGTGGTGGCGATCTATTCGACGTTCCTGCAACGCGGTTACGACCAGCTTGTGCATGATGTGGCGGTGCAAAACCTCGACGTGTTATTCGCCATCGACCGCGCCGGCCTGGTGGGCGAAGACGGCCCGACTCACGCGGGTAGCTTCGACCTGTCGTTCCTGCGCTGCATCCCCGGCATGCTGGTGATGACCCCGAGCGACGAAAACGAACTGCGTAAAATGCTCACCACCGGCCACCTCTACAACGGCCCGGCGGCGGTGCGTTACCCTCGTGGTTCGGGTCCGAATGCGACCATCGAGAAAGACCTGCAACCGATTGAAATAGGCAAAGGCATTGTTCGTCGTCAGGGCAGCAAAGTCGCCTTGCTGGTGTTCGGTGTGCAACTGGCCGAAGCACTCAAAGTCGCCGAAACACTGGATGCGACAGTGGTCGACATGCGTTTCGTCAAACCGCTGGATGAAGCATTGGTTCGCGAAATCGCCGGCAGCCACGAGCTGCTGGTAACCGTCGAAGAAAACGCAATCATGGGCGGTGCCGGCGGTGCGGTCAGCGAATTCCTCGCCCGCGAAAATATCCTCAAGTCGGTATTGCACCTGGGCTTGCCGGACCTCTACGTCGAACACGCCAAGCCTGCGCAGATGCTGGCCGAGTGCGGGCTGGACGAGGCCGGGATAGAAGCCTCTATTCGCGAGCGCCTGCAACTGCTGAACCTCTAAACGCATCCCCTGTGGGAGCGAGCCTGCTCGCGATAGCGGACTGCCAGTCAACAATTCTTTGACTGACACACCGTCATCGCGAGCAGGCTCGCTCCCACATTTGATTTGTGCTTACCCCGAAATACCACGGACTGCCCGATGAAACTCTCCCCCCTCGCCCTGACGCTGACCCTGCTGCCGGCCGGTCAACTGCTGGCCGACACCTTCGAACGCGATCAAGCGTTGAAACTGCCCGATGTGTTGATCACCGCCAACCGCCAGGTCGAAGCGCGCAACGACAGCAGTGCCGCCAATACAGTGTTCACCCGCGAAGACATCGACCGTCTGCAACCGTACAGCATCACCGATTTGCTCAAACGGGTACCTGGCGTGCAAGTGGCACAAACCGGCGGGCTCGGCAGTCTGCCGGGGGTTTACATTCGCGGCACCCAGTCGGCGCAAAGCCTGGTGCTGGTGGATGGTCAGCGCATCGGCAATTCGACCTCGGGCGACAGCAACCTGCAACACATCAACATCGAGCAGGTCGAGCGCGTGGAAGTGCTGCGCGGCTCCCGCTCGGTGCTTTATGGCAGTGACGCCATTGGCGGGGTGATTCAAATCTTCACCCGACGCGGCGGCGAACAAGGCCTGCAACCGCGGATGCACGTGGGATTTGGCAGCAACCAGACTTGGGAACGCAGCCTCGGTCTGTCCGGTGGCGATGAGAAAACCCGCTTCAATCTCGGCGCCAGCCTCAATGAAACCGCCGGGATCAATCGCACGCACGAGTCATATCCCAGCGACAGCGATCATGATGAGTACCGCAATCAATCGGTCAGTTTCAGCCTGAGCCACGCGCTCACCGACGACCTGGAAATCGGCGCCAATGTGCTGGATAACCGAGGCAAAAGCGAGTTCGACAACCCGTTTGGTCGCTTTGACCTGAACACTTTCGAGTCAGTCCAGCAGCAGCCTTACAGCGATTTCGAGGTGAGCAGCGTCAGCAGTTACGTCGACGCACGGGTTAACAATGCCTGGAAGACCCGCGTCGAATTCGGCCACAGCGAAAACCGCGAGAAGACCCTCGACAAGCTCAGCGATGAGCGCAGCGTCTTCAACACCTACCGCGACTCGGTGAACTGGCAAAACGACCTGACGCTCACCGAGCGCAACAGCCTGATCCTGGGCGGTGACTGGTACGAAGACCGGATCAACAGCAGCACGCCCTTCGACGAAGACAGCCGCTGGAACCGTGCCGCCTTTGTTCAGCATCACTTTCAGGCAGACAGTTTCTCCACCGAACTGGGCCTGCGCCGCGACCAGAACCAGCAGTTTGGCGGCCAGAACAGCTGGAGCGGTACCTTCACCCTGCCGCTGAACCCTGACAACGTTGTGCTGCTTACGTACAGCGAAGGCTTTCGTGCGCCGACGTTCAATGACTTGTACTACCCGGATTTCAGCAACCCGGATTTGAAACCCGAAACGTCGAAAAACTATGAGCTGCAATGGCGCAGCCAGCTGACAGAAACCAGTCGCCTGGAAACTTCGCTGTATCGCATCGATCTTGAAGACGCGATTATTTTCGGCAGTAACTCGCAGCCAGAGAACGTGGCCTCGGCGCGGATCAATGGCTTCGAAGCAGCGCTGAAACAGGAAATGTTCGGCTGGCAGAGCAACCTTGGTATAGCGTTCATCGACCCGCGCGACCGCGATACCGGCCACACCCTCGCCCGTCGTGCACGACGTACGTTGAGCCTGGATCTGGATCGACAATTTGATCGCCTGGGCCTCGGCGCCAGTTGGCTAGCGGTCAGCAGTAGCTATGACGACTTGAACAATCAACAGTCGTTGGGTGGCTACGGCTTGTTAGGGTTGCGCAGCAGCTGGGAACTCAATCGTGAAATCAAGTTTGAGATGAAGCTCGATAACCTGCTGGATAAAAGCTATAGCCGGGCGATGTACAGCCATGAAGACAGTCAGTTTGGGTATCGTGAGGAAGGTCGGGCGTGGTTGTTTGGGGTGACCTGGACACCCGAGATCTGACCTGAAGTCAGCTGTGTCTAGGCGGACCTCATCGCAGGCAAGCCCGCTCCCACTTGATCTGAGAACGGCACAAAACCCTGTGGGAGCGGGCTTGCCCGCGATGAATGCACCTCGGTCTCACCGGTCCGGCGCAATGACCCGGCACAACTTGGCCGTCGCCTCGACCATCTGCCCACTCGGCCGCTCCAACCCTATATCCGTCACCAACAGCAATTGCCCATGCGCCACTGCCGCCACCTGCGGCCAGGCCTTCCACGCATCGAGCTGGGCCTGATCACTGGCCAGAATCACCTCGGGATTTCGTTGCAATACCGCCTCGACACTGACCTGCGGCGCGGGCAGCGTCAGGTCGGCAAACACGTTACTCGCCCCACACACCTCTAGCGCGTCACTGATGATCTGCCCGCCACCCACGGTGTACAGCGGTCGATCCCAGACCTGATAAAACATCCGCAATGGCTCATCCCGTCGATAACGCTGACGCAGGGTATCCAGCTTTTGGCGCAGGTCGGCAGCCAACTTTACGCCCCGTTCGGGCCGGCCGAGCTGCATGGCAATCGCTTCCATTTGCGCAGCGAGTTGGTCGAGCGTGTGAGGTTCGGCGACGTAGGTGGGGATGTTCAGCCGCTTGAGCTGTTCACGCTGGGCCGGGCCAACACTGCCCGGCCAGAGCAGCAGCAAATCGGGTTGGAGACTGAGCAAGCGCTCCATGTCCAACTGACCGTAGCGGCCAACCGAAGGAAGGTGTTCAAGCTCGGCAGGACGCTCACCGGCATCCAGCACACCCACCAGCAGGTCGGCTGAACCCAGTTCGACCACGATTTCAGAGAGGGACGGCGCCAGGCTGACAACCCGCCCGACGGCAACCGCCGAGCCGCTGACGGCCAGCAGCAGAACCGCCAGCCAGGCTCGAAGCATCAACCGAGTTGACGCGGGATACGGTAGAGGTAGAACAGCACCACGGTCGACAGCGCCAGCAGCATCAACGGCACCGCCTCGAGGCCAACGAACACCGCCAACGCACCAATCCAGGCAGGCAATGCAGCCGCCAGGAACGCGCTACGCCGCTTGGCGGCCAGGGCGATCCAGGCGGCGGGTTCCTCAGGCGTGTCGAGGGCTTTTTGGGTGGCGATCAGGGCGTGTTTGTAGCCGCCAAAAAACTTCAGGCTTACAAACATCGAGGCCACACCGACGATGAACAACGGCATCGCCAGCACCGGCAGAATCGCATCGCTCTGGCCAAATACACCGTTGATCACCAACAGAGGCAACAACGCCAGTGCCAGGTACTGCCCCCAATTGAACGACAAACGCCGTCGAATCTGACCGCGAGTCACGCCCGATCCGCCTCGCCCTGATGCTCGTTGCCCATCATGTGGTCGAGCTTGCTGGCCTTGGTGGCCAGATAGAGTTTGTTGTGCGGGTTGTGGCCGGTGTGCAGCGGCACGCGCTCGGCGACCACGATGCCCATGTCGGTCAAGGCTTTGACCTTGCGCGGGTTGTTGGTCATCAGACGCAGGGATTTCACGCCCAGGTGCTCAAGCATCGGCAGGCATATAGCGTAATCACGCTGGTCGGCAGCGAAGCCCAGGCGCTCGTTGGCCTCAACGGTGTCAGCACCGCCGTCCTGCAATTCATAGGCGCGGATCTTGTTCAGCAGGCCAATGCCACGGCCTTCCTGACGCAAGTACAGCAACACGCCACGGCCTTCACGGGCAATGGCTTGCAAGGCGGCTTCAAGTTGCGAGCCGCAGTCACAGCGCTGGCTGAACAAGGCATCACCCGTCAGACATTCGGAGTGCAACCGGCCGAGTACCGGGGCACCGTCGGCAAACTCACCCAGGCTCAGCACCACGTGCTCGCGGCCGGTGGCTTCATCGAGAAAGCCGTGCATGGTGAATAGCGCAAAAGGCGTTGGCAGCTTGGAAGCGGCGACAAAAACGACAGGCACCGGTGTGCTCCTGATCAATAAGTGCTGGAGATTCGCAGACGCGGCATTGTAACAGCAGGTTCCTACGGACGCTTAGGCTGAATTATGGTGCATAACGATCAAAAAGTTAGATCTCAGGCGCCTGACGCCCGGTGTGCGCACACTCTGTAGCAGCTGGCGAAGCCTGCGTCCGGCGGCGAAGCCGTCGTGAAACCTGTCCACTCGATCAGTCTGATACACCGTGCTGCCTGAATTTACGACGGCTTCGCCGCCGGACGCAGGCTTCGCCAGCTGCTACACGGTTAGTGTTCAGTTCGCGTCGAACGGGTAAGGCTGTTTCCAGCGCTCGAAGATCGGTTTCAGTGCGCCGCTTTTCACCAGCAGATCCATGCGCTGGTCGAACAACGCCATCAACTTCCGAGCCTCGGGTGTATTGGCGAAGCACAGGTACAGCGGCAGTTCAGCGATATGCGTACGGCGGTACTGGGAAGGATCCTTGGCCCGTTTGACGATGTAATCGATCTCGGTCAGCGCATCGATGTAAAAGTCGGCGCGGTTGTGGGTCAGCATCGACAAAATGCCGGTGCGCCGCACGACCTCGTTATAGCGCTGCACATTGGGCAGGTACTTCTGGTACTCGTAACCGCGGACCCAGGCCAGCCGATAGTTGCCGAGGGTCTCCAGGCTCGCTGCAGGATTACTGGTCAGGCCCAGGGCGTAGATGTGATCGGTATCGTAATTCCAGCGTGGATAAAGCACATCGCTGGCCTCGTCATGGTAAGAACCGACACAGGCATCCACTTCACCGCGCTGGGCCAGGCCCACGGCGCGGGTGTAAGGTTCGGTGCGCAAGTCCAGCTTGACCCCGGCCGGCTCGAAGACAGCCCGCAACACATCCCAGCCCAGGCCATGCCCGTCAGCGGCGGTGTAGTCTTCCCATTCTTCGCTGGCCAGATGAATCACAGACGGCGTCGGCGCGGCATCCCCCGCCTGGGCGAGTGAGTAAAACATTGCAAAAAAAACCGCCAACCAGCGCCGAGCCATCCAAGTCCCCTTGCTTCGCCCGTCAGGCGAAAATCCATACCAGTCCTTGCATTGCCAACCACGCAAATACGCCTGCCAACACGTCGTCGAGCATGATCCCGACGCCGCCATGCACATGCCGGTCGATCCAGTGAATCGGCCAGGGCTTGAGAATGTCGAAGAAGCGGAACATCAAGAAACCCGCCAACAACCAGTACCAACCTTCCGGTACCAGCCACAGGGTGATCCACATTCCGACCATCTCGTCCCAGACAATGCCCTCGTGGTCGTGCACGCGCAAATCATCGGCCACTTTGCCGCACAGCCAGAAGCCGAACAACATGGTGATACCGAGCATCAGCCAGTAACCCCAGTCGGGCAGCATTTGCCACAACGGGATAAAGGGTAGCGCAACTAACGAACCCCAGGTGCCCGGTGCTTTTGGCAGGGTGCCCGAGCCGAAGCCGAACGCCAGAAAATGCCAGGGATTGCGCCAGACCGACGGCGGTACGAATTCCGCCGGGACCTGTTTGGGATGATCTGTCACGGTGTCTCCCGAAAATGTTGATAGCCCCGGGTTTTCGGGGTGATGTCTTGCCCATCGGCATCCAGCAGTGCCACGCCCTGCCCCGTCACCACACGCCCGACCACATGGATCGGCCAGCCGTCGGCCAGCAACGAAGAAATCTCGACGGACGGTAAGGTGAAGGCCAGCAYGTAATCATCGCCACCGCTCAAGGCTGCCATTTCGGCATCCGTTTGACCGAGGAATGCCACTAACGCCGCCGACACGGGTAGCTTACTCCGCTCCACCTGAATACCGACCTGCGACGCCAGCGCGATGTGGCCGCAGTCGGCGAGCAAGCCGTCGGAGATGTCCAGCGCCGAGGTCGCCTTGCCACGCAATGCCTGGCCCAACGCCAATTGCGGCTGCGGTGACCAGTAATGCGCCAGCAGCGGCTCGGCAACGGCTGCGTCAGCGGTTCGCTGACCCAACACCAGTGGCAAAGCCCCCGCCGCGTTGCCCAGTTCACCGCCAACGCAAAGCAAGTCGCCGGGTTGCGCGCCGCTACGGGTCAGCGCTTTGCCGGCCGGCACACGACCGAACACGGTCATGGTCAGGCTCAGCGGTCCCCGGGTGGTATCGCCGCCTACCAGCGCCACACCGCAGCGTTGTGCCATGAGGTTCAAACCACGGGCATAGGCCTCTAGCCAATCGGTAGTCACCGCCGGCAAGGTCAGGGCAAGGGTAAAGGCAATGGGGGTGGCGCCCATGGCGGCCAGATCGCTGACGGCTACAGCCAGCGAGCGCTGACCGAGCAGAAACGGGTCGCAGGGGTCTGCGAAATGCACACCGGCAACCAGCGTGTCGGTGGAAATGGCCAACTGCTCCCCGGGGGGAACAGCCAGCAAGGCGCAGTCATCGCCGATCCCGAGGGCAACGCCTTCGCCGCCTTGCGCACAGGGCGCGGCGGCGAAGAAGTTGCGGATCAGCTCAAACTCGCCCATTGGGTGTCCTGTCTCACCAATACTGTTCATTTTTTAGCGGCGTCTGGTGTCGCCATACTGCGTTGCCGCGCCTCGCCATAGCC
>NZ_JBFUKU010000078.1:0-21445 GCF_056400685.1 Pseudomonas sp. P5_A12
CGGTGTAACAGTCGACATAAATGTTGAATGTTGAACCGCTTTCGCGAGCAAGCCCGCTCCCACATTAATTACGTGGTGGGTTTTAGAGCGGCGCGGGTTCTTGAGCTGGTTTCGACTTGTCGATCCCCGGCACATGCAGGTTACCCTCGGCCACCTGGTCACCCTCAAGCTGTGGCTGCGTGACCCACGTCAGGATGTCGTAGTAACGACGGATGTTCGCCACAAAATGCACCGGCTCGCCGCCACGGGCATAGCCATAACGCGTCTTGCTGTACCACTTCTTTTCGGACAGTCGCGGGAGCATTTTCTTCACGTCCAGCCACTTGTCCGGGTTCAGACCTTCCTTCTTCGCCAGTTTGCGCGCGTCATCCAGGTGACCGGTGCCGACGTTGTACGCCGCCAGGGCAAACCAGGTGCGATCCGGCTCCTGAATCGACTCGTCCAGTTGATCCTTGATATAGGCCAGGTACTTGGCCCCACCCATGATGCTTTGCTTGGGGTCGAGGCGGTTGGAGACACCCATCGCCTGTGCCGTGTTCTGGGTCAGCATCATCAGGCCGCGCACGCCGGTCTTGGACGTGACCGCCGGTTGCCACAACGATTCCTGATAGCCGATCGCGGCCAGCAGGCGCCAGTCGACTTTTTCTTTCTTGGCGTAGGCCTTGAAGTGCTGTTCGTACTTGGGCAGGCGTTGTTGCAGGTGCTGGGCGAAGGTGGTGGCGCCCATGTAGCCGAGTACATCGACATGCCCGTAATAGCGGTCTTTTAGGCGCTGCAGGGTGCCGTTTTTCTGCACCTTGTCGAGGTAGTCGTTGATTTCGTTCAGCAGGCTGGTGTCTTCGCCAGCGGCCACGACCCAGCTCTGGTTGCTGGCGTCGCCGAGGTCGAAGGCGACCCGTATGTTGGTGAAGTACACCTGGTTCATCGCGACTTCATTGGAGTCGACCAGGGTCAGATCGATCTGGCCTTCATCGACCATGCGCAGCAGGTCGACGACTTCAACCGCGTCGGATTCTTCATACTCAATGCCGGGGTATTTCTTTTTCAGCTCTGCCAACTGTTCGGCGTGGGTGCTGCCTTTGAGCACCATGATCTTCTTGCCGACCAGATCACCGGCGTCGGTTGGCCGCGATTGGCCGTTGCGGTAGATGATCTGGGGGGTGACGTCCAGGTAGGAGTGGGAAAACCTGACCTGCTTTTTACGTTCTTCGCTGCCGACCAGGCCGGCCGCAGCCAGTACCGGGCCGTTAGGCTTGCCGACCTGGTTGTACAGGTCGTCGAGGTTGTCGGCGGTCTCGATCTTGAGCTCCACCCCCAGATCCTCGGCGAAGCGTTTCACCAGCTCGTATTCGAAGCCGGTTTCACCGTTGCGATCCTGAAAGTAGGTGGCGGGGCTGTTTCGCGTGACCACGCGCAGCACGCCATCCTCCTTTACGCGCTCCAGCGTGTTGGGTTCATCAACACAGCCATTGAGCATCAGGAAGAGTCCGGTTGCGATCAGCCATTTGGCGTACCGCGGACGCAAAGCCGTTGGGGAAAACATCTGCGCAGTATACGCAAAGGACCACGAGCGCCATATCTCGACAGCGAAGGGCTTGTCTGCTAGGCGCTTGAAAAGCGCGCCGGAGCCCGCAGGAATGGGCCCGAACAGCATTTCGTGACAGAAAAAATAAGCCTTTTTGAGCGAGCTTCTCAGGCCCGGATCCCCGGTCCGACACTTGGGTGCAGCCGCCCGTACCGTTTCGGGTGATGTCGCGGGCGGTTTAGGCTAGAATGCACGGCCTCAAAGCACACCCCTCCCGAGGCTGTCCCGAAGATGTTGATCCTGCGCGGCGCTCCTGCCCTTTCTGCCTTTCGCCACAGCAAACTCCTTGAGCAACTGAGCCAGAAGGTTCCGGCTGTCAGCGGCTTGTATGCTGAATTCGCTCACTTCGCCGAAGTTACCGGCGTCCTGACCGGCGACGAACAGCAGGTGCTCGCGCGCCTTCTGAAGTACGGCCCAAGTGTTCCTGTACAAGAGCCGACCGGTCGTCTGTTCCTGGTGTTGCCGCGTTTCGGCACCATTTCGCCGTGGTCCAGTAAAGCGAGCGACATTGCCCGCAACTGTGGCCTGAGCAAAATCCAGCGCCTGGAGCGCGGCATCGCATTCTACGTCGCCGGCCAGTTCAGCGACGCCGAAGCGCAGCTGATTTCCGACACCCTGCACGACCGCATGACGCAGATCGTTCTGGCCAACCTCGAACAGGCCGCCGGCCTGTTCAGCCATGCCGAACCGAAGCCGCTGACCGCGATCGACGTGCTGGGTGGCGGTCGCGCCGCGCTGGAAAAAGCCAACACCGAACTGGGCCTGGCCCTGGCCGAAGACGAAATCGACTATCTGGTCAACGCCTTTGTCGGCTTGAAGCGCAACCCGCACGACATCGAACTGATGATGTTCGCCCAGGCGAACTCCGAGCACTGCCGTCACAAGATCTTCAACGCCAGTTGGGATATCGACGGTCAGAGCCAGGAAAAAAGTCTGTTCGGCATGATCAAGAACACCTACGTGATGCATAGCGAAGGCGTTCTGTCGGCTTATAAGGACAACGCTTCGGTGATCGTCGGTAACGTCGCCGGTCGTTTCTTCCCGGACCCTGAAACCCGCCAGTACGGCGCGGTACAGGAACCGGTGCACATCCTGATGAAAGTCGAAACCCACAACCACCCGACTGCGATTGCCCCGTTCCCGGGCGCATCCACCGGCAGTGGCGGCGAGATTCGTGACGAAGGCGCGACCGGCCGTGGCGCCAAGCCCAAGGCTGGACTGACCGGTTTCACCGTGTCCAACCTGCAAATCCCGGGCTTCGAACAGCCGTGGGAAGTGCCGTACGGCAAGCCTGAGCGCATCGTCACTGCGCTGGACATCATGATTGAAGGCCCATTGGGTGGCGCCGCGTTCAACAACGAATTCGGTCGTCCGGCCCTGACCGGCTATTTCCGTACCTTCGAACAGTCGATCACCACCCCGCGTGGCGACGAAGTTCGCGGTTACCACAAGCCGATCATGCTGGCCGGCGGCATGGGTAACATCCGTGCCGAACACGTACAAAAAGGCGAGATCACCGTCGGCTCCAAGCTGATCGTGCTCGGTGGCCCGGCGATGCTGATCGGTCTGGGTGGCGGCGCAGCTTCCTCCATGGCCACCGGCACCAGCTCGGCCGACCTGGACTTCGCTTCCGTTCAGCGCGAAAACCCAGAGATGGAACGCCGCTGCCAGGAAGTCATCGACCGTTGCTGGCAGTTGGGTGATAAAAACCCGATCAGCTTCATCCACGACGTCGGCGCGGGCGGTCTGTCCAACGCCTTCCCGGAACTGGTCAACGATGGCAACCGTGGTGGCCGCTTCGAATTGCGCAACATTCCAAACGACGAGCCGGGCATGGCCCCGCACGAAATCTGGAGTAACGAATCCCAGGAGCGCTACGTTCTGGCAGTCGGCCCGGCCGACTTCGAACGCTTCCAGGCGATCTGCGAGCGCGAGCGTTGCCCGTTCGCCGTGGTCGGCGAAGCCACTGCCGAGCCGCAACTGACGGTCACCGACAGCCACTTCGGCAACAGCCCGGTGGACATGCCGCTGGAAGTGCTGCTGGGCAAAGCCCCGCGCATGCACCGTTCGGCCGTTCGTGAAAACGAACTGGGCGACGATTTCGATCCTTCGACGCTTGAGATTGCAGATTGCGTAGAGCGCGTTCTGCATCACCCGGCTGTTGCGAGCAAAAGCTTCCTGATCACCATCGGCGACCGCACCATCACCGGCCTCGTGGCCCGTGACCAAATGGTTGGCCCGTGGCAGGTTCCGGTAGCCGACGTTGCCGTCACCGCCACCAGCTTCGACGTGTACACAGGTGAAGCCATGGCCATGGGCGAGCGCACTCCGCTGGCTCTGCTGGACGCTCGGGCGTCGGGCCGCATGGCCATCGGCGAAACCTTGACCAACATCGCGGCTTCGCGCATCAACAAGATCTCCGACATCAAACTGTCGGCGAACTGGATGTCCGCTGCCGGTCACCCGGGTGAAGACGCGCGTCTGTACGACACCGTGAAAGCGGTCGGCATGGAACTGTGCCCTGAGCTGGGCATTACCATTCCGGTGGGCAAGGACTCCATGTCCATGGCCACGCGCTGGAACGACGAAGGCGTCGACAAGACCGTGACCTCGCCGATGTCCCTGATCGTGACCGGTTTCGCGCCAGTGGCTGACATCCGTCAGACCCTGACCCCGGAACTGCGCATGGACAAGGGCACCACCGACCTGGTCCTGATCGATCTGGGCCGTGGCCAAAACCGCATGGGCGCCTCGATCCTGGCCCAGGTGCACGGCAAGCTCGGCTCGCAAGCGCCGGACGTTGATGATTCCGAAGACCTCAAAGCCTTCTTTGCGGTGATCCAGGGCCTGAATGCCGACGGTCACCTGCTGGCGTACCACGACCGTTCCGACGGTGGTCTGCTGACCAGCGTGGTGGAAATGGCCTTCGCCGGCCATTGCGGCCTGAGCCTGAACCTCGACGGTCTGGCGGAAACCTCCGCCGACATCGCCGCGATCCTGTTCAACGAAGAACTGGGCGCCGTGATTCAGGTTCGTCAGGACGCTACGCCGGACATCCTCGCGCAGTTCAGCGCTGCCGGTCTGGGCGAGTGCGTGTCGGTGATCGGTCAGCCGATGAACAACGGCCAGATCAACATCACCTTCAACGGCGAAACCGTATTCGAAGGTCAGCGTCGTCTGCTGCAGCGTCAGTGGGCTGAAACCAGCTACCAGATCCAGCGTCTGCGTGACAACGCTGATTGCGCCGAACAAGAGTTCGACGTGCTGCTGGAAGAAGACAACCCGGGCCTGAGCGTCAAGCTCAGCTTCGACGTCAACCAGGACGTCGCCGCGCCTTACATCAAAAAAGGCATCCGCCCACAGGTTGCCGTTCTGCGTGAGCAGGGCGTCAACGGTCAGGTGGAAATGGCGGCCGCGTTCGATCGCGCCGGTTTCAACGCAATCGACGTGCACATGAGTGACATTCTGGCCGGCCGTGTCGACCTGAACGAGTTCAAAGGTCTGGTGGCGTGCGGTGGTTTCTCCTACGGCGACGTACTGGGTGCCGGCGAAGGCTGGGCCAAGTCCGCACTGTTCAACAGCCGCGCCCGCGATGCGTTCCAGGGCTTCTTCGAACGTAACGACAGCTTCACCCTCGGCGTGTGCAACGGTTGCCAGATGATGTCCAACCTGCACGAGCTGATTCCGGGCAGCGAATTCTGGCCGCACTTCGTGCGTAACCGCTCCGAGCAGTTCGAAGCGCGCGTGGCAATGGTTCAGGTCCAGGAGTCGAACTCGATTTTCCTGCAAGGCATGGCCGGTTCGCGCATGCCAATCGCCATCGCACACGGTGAAGGTCATGCCGAGTTCGCCAGCGAAGAAGCGTTGCTGGAAGCCGATCTGTCGGGTTGCGTGGCGATGCGTTTCGTCGACAACCACGGCAAGGTCACGGAAAAATACCCGGCCAACCCGAACGGCTCGCCGCGCGGGATCACCGGTTTGACCAGTCGCGACGGTCGCGTAACGATCATGATGCCGCACCCGGAACGTGTGTTTCGCGCCGTGCAGAACTCCTGGCGTTCGGAAGACTGGAACGAAGACGCGCCGTGGATGCGTATGTTCCGTAACGCTCGCCTTTGGGTTAATTAAGAGTGGTGAACTGAGGGCTATGTATAAGCTTTCCTTTTTTGTTCCGGCCAGTCATGTGGAACAGGTCAAAAGTGCCGTATTCGCCGCCGGTTGCGGACGGATCGGCGCCTACGACCAATGCGCCTGGCAAGTGCTCGGCCTCGGCCAGTTTCGTCCGTTGGACGGCAGTCAGCCGTTCATTGGCGAAGCGGGGCGGGTCGAACAGGTTGAGGAGTGGAAGGTTGAACTGGTGGTCAGCGATGAGTTGATTCGCTCTGTGGTGGTGGCTCTGAAGCAGAGTCATCCCTATGAAACACCGGCTTACGAGGTGTGGCGATTGGAGGATTTTTGATTCTTTCGCCGCTGAAATGAAAAACCCGCTGAATTCGCGTTCAGCGGGTTTTTTTTGCCTGCAATTGTATGAATGTCCACAGCTCAAAACTGTGGGAGCGAGCCTGCTCGCGAAAGCGGGAGATCAGTCTACTTATCAGCTGAATGACACACCGCATTCGCGAGCAGGTCGAATCGTCGCACCGTCGCTCCCACATGGGATCTATGTCAGCCACAAAAGCCTGTTGGCCAAAGCCGGGAGAGTTACGGGCGGATTTCAATCATCGTGCCGTCCGGCACCAGGTTCCAGACTTCGCGCATGTCCATGTTGCGCATGGCGATGCAGCCGTCGGTCCAGTCCAGGGTATGGAACAGGGATTCAGGGTTTTCCTCGGTATCCGGCGTACCGTGGATCATGATCATGCCACCGGGATCGACACCCTCTCGGCGCGAACGGGCGGAGTCGCTGATGTTCGGGTAGGAGATGTGCATCGCCAGGTTGAAGCGGTCGCTGACCTTGCGCCAGTCCACCCAATAGAGGCCTTCTGGCGTGCGCTTATCGCCCTCCATCAATTTTGGGCCTTGGGGATGCTTGCCCAGGGATATGCGATAGGTCTTGAGCGGCTTGCCGTCGTTGATCAGTTGCATTTGGTGGGCGGATTTCAGGACCAGGATTTTTTCGATGACTCTGCCATTCAGGGGTTCCGCAACGGAAGCCTGTGACATGGCAACGAACGACAAGCAAAAAACGGCAAACAACCAGCGCATTGAAACGATATCCCTAGAGGTGTCGGCTATTTTAGTTATAGATGTTTTTAAGTGATGGCAAGCTGAGCAAGTGGCGGGATCGATTCGGACCGCACCGGGTAGACCTCGGTCCTCCGGTCAGCAAAGAAGCATTCTAGGGTACGGCCCACCGTGCGGAAAGCCAGGTCGGACCAAGGGATGTCGGCTTCTTCGAAAAGCTGCACTTCCAGGCTCTCTGGGCCGGCGCAAAAGTCCAGGTCCGCCAGTTCCGCGCGAAAGAATACATGCACCTGACTGATATGCGGCACGTCGATCAACGTATAGATGCTCAGGTTGCGTACCCGGGCGCAGGCTTCTTCGGCGGTCTCTCGAATGGCCGCCTGCTCGATGGTTTCACCGTTTTCCATGAAGCCGGCAGGCAGGGTCCAATAACCGAGCCGTGGCTCGATGGCACGCCGACACAGCAACACTTTCGAGCCCCAGGTTGCGACACAGCCGGCGACGATGTTGGGGTTCTGATAGTGAATCGTATGGCAACTGTCGCAGACAAATCGCAGGCGCGAATCGCCTTCGGGGATTCGCTGGTTCACCGGGTTGCCGCACTGACTGCAAAATTTCATGCTTGGGTTCCTGAATGCTGCGCCTATCTTGGCGTGCAGCGGTGTCTGTCGGCAAGTTGTCGTTTAGCGACATGCAGTGGTTATGGGGTTGGGCGGTCGGTTCGATTGGTGCATGATGCAAAGTAGCGAATAAATCGAGAAGTCTCATGCTGGACGAGCTACTGCATCGAGTAAGCAACCACACTCCACGCACACTGGAAACCGACAAGCGTTTCCCAGAGGCCGCGGTCCTGGTGCCCATCACTCGCAGTGATGAACCGGAACTGGTTCTGACCCTGCGCGCCAGCGGGCTCTCGACCCATGGCGGTGAAGTGGCCTTTCCCGGCGGTCGTCGCGATCCCGAGGACCCCGACCTGATTTTCACCGCGCTACGTGAGGCCGAAGAAGAAATCGGCTTGCCGCCGGGTCTGGTTGAAGTGATCGGCCCGCTTAGCCCGCTGATCTCATTGCACGGCATCAAGGTCACGCCTTATGTCGGGGTGATTCCGGATTTTGTCGAGTATCGGGCCAACGATGCCGAGATCGCTGCCGTCTTTAGCGTGCCGCTGGAATTTTTCCGCAAGGACCCGCGTGAACACACCCATCGCATCGATTACCAGGGCCGTAGCTGGTACGTGCCGAGTTATCGTTATGGCGAATACAAAATCTGGGGCCTGACGGCGATTATGATTGTCGAGTTGATCAATCTGCTCTATGACGCGAAAATCAGCCTGCATCAACCGCCCAAGAGTTTTATCAATACCTGAAGCCATCGTTCGTATGGCGTCAACCGTGCTTTGTATGAGCCTGCCTGGMCTTGAGGACAACAAGAATGAAATATCGCTTGGGCGACGCCCGCGTCGAAACCCATCCGCAGAGCTGGGTCGCACCCAATGCCGTGCTGGTGGGCAAGGTCAAACTGGAAGAGGGCGCCAATGTCTGGTTCAACGCCGTGCTGCGGGGCGACAACGAACTGATCCTGATCGGCAAGAACAGCAACGTTCAGGATGGCACGGTAATGCACACCGACATGGGCTACCCGCTGACCATCGGCACCGGCGTGACCATTGGCCACAACGCTATGCTGCATGGCTGCACCGTGGGTGATTACAGCTTGATCGGTATAAACGCGGTCATTCTGAACGGCGCGAAAATTGGCAAAAACTGCATCATCGGCGCCAATTCGCTGATCGGCGAAGGCAAGGAAATTCCTGACGGTTCGCTGGTCATGGGCTCGCCGGGCAAAGTGGTGCGTGAATTGACCGAGCAGCAGAAGAAGATGCTGGAAGCCAGCGCTGCCCACTATGTGCATAACTCGCAGCGCTATGCCCGTGATCTGGTCGAGCAGGAAGAATGAACACCACTGAGCGGCCGGTGCTCTCGCCCTGTGTGAATATTTGCGCGTTGGACGATGATGACATTTGCACCGGATGTCAGCGTACGGTGGAAGAGATTACCCGCTGGAGCCGAATGGACAACGAAGAGCGCCGCAAGGTGTTGGGTTTGTGTCATGAACGTGCCAAATCCAGCGGGTTGCTCTGGATGATTGGCAAAACCCCGGACCTGTAGCAGCTGSCGMAGSCTGCGTCCGGCTGCGCAGCAGTCGCAAAATCAGGCACTTCGGTTTTTCAGGCAAACCGCGTTCTCAGGGTTTACGACTGCTGCGCAGCCGGACGCAGCCTTCGGCAGCTGCTACAGAGGTCGTGTCCGGGTTTGGTGGTTGGGGCGGGGCTGAAGTAGTCTGTGCACAAAATTGACAGGTATTCCCCTGTCCCATGTTCTTTCTGATCGCCTACATCAGCAGCGTCGTGCTGATCAACTACGCCTTTTCCACCGCCCCGCACTTGGACATCATCTGGTCGGCCTGGGGTGGATTGGTGTTCGTGCTCCGCGACATGGTGCAGACCCGCTTCGGCCACGGCGCCATCGCGGCAATGCTGGCCGCGCTGGTGCTGTCCTACGTCACTTCCGATCCATCCATCGCGTTGGCCAGCGCCACGGCGTTCGCGGTGTCCGAGTGCATCGACTGGCTGGTGTTCAGCATCACCAAACGCCCGTTGCACGACCGCCTGTGGATAAGTTCGGCGCTGAGCATTCCCCTCGATACCTTCATTTTCTTCGGCATGATCGATGCCTTCACCCCGGGTGTGATCCTCACCGCCATGGGTTCGAAGTTCGCTGGTGTGACCGCCGTGTGGCTGATCATGGCCTGGCGCTTGCGCAAACAGGCCGTCGTCAGCTGAGCCAAACCCCTCGGTTCATGTAAAATGCCGCGCTTTCTCCCCATGGGAAGCGCGCATGGCGCATCCCTCGATGATCCGCTTCTTGAGGACCTGAGATGACCCGTATCGGAACTCCATTGTCGCCAACCGCGACCCGCGTATTGCTGTGTGGCTGTGGCGAGTTGGGTAAGGAAGTGGTGATCGAGCTGCAACGCCTGGGCGTTGAAGTGATTGCCGTGGATCGTTACGCCAACGCGCCGGCCATGCAAGTCGCCCATCGCAGCCATGTGATCAACATGCTCGACGGCGCCGCCTTGCGTGCGGTGATCGAAGCCGAGAAGCCGCATTTCATCGTGCCGGAAATCGAAGCCATCGCCACCGCCACCCTGGTCGAACTGGAAGCCGAAGGCTTCACCGTGATTCCGACCGCGCGGGCTGCACAGCTGACCATGAACCGAGAAGGCATCCGTCGCCTGGCCGCCGAAGAGCTGGACCTGCCGACCTCGCCGTACCACTTCGCCGATACTTTCGAGGATTACAGCAAAGCCGTCGAAGACCTCGGCTTCCCGTGTGTGGTCAAGCCGGTGATGAGTTCCTCGGGCAAAGGCCAAAGCCTGTTGCGCAGCGCCGATGACGTCAAAACTGCGTGGGACTACGCGCAAGAAGGCGGTCGTGCCGGTAAAGGGCGGGTGATCGTTGAAGGTTTCATCGACTTCGACTACGAAATCACCCTGCTGACCGTGCGTCACGTCGGTGGTACCACCTTCTGCGCGCCGGTCGGTCACCGTCAGGAGAAGGGCGACTATCAGGAATCCTGGCAGCCACAAGCCATGAGCCCGATTGCTTTGGCTGAGTCCGAGCGCGTGGCCAAGGCGGTCACCGAGGCGTTGGGCGGTCGTGGTCTGTTTGGCGTCGAGTTGTTCATCAAAGGTGACCAGGTGTGGTTCAGCGAAGTCTCGCCGCGCCCGCATGACACTGGCCTGGTGACCCTGATTTCCCAGGACCTGTCGCAATTCGCGCTGCACGCGCGGGCGATTCTGGGTCTGCCGATTCCGTTGATCCGTCAGTTCGGGCCTTCGGCTTCAGCGGTGATTCTGGTGGAAGGGCAGTCGACCCAGACTGCTTTCGCCAACCTGGGTGCTGCGTTGAGCGAGCCGGACACGGCGTTGCGTCTGTTTGGCAAACCAGAGGTGAACGGTCAGCGCCGGATGGGTGTGGCGTTGGCGCGGGATGAGTCGATTGAATTGGCTCGTGCCAAGGCTACCCGTGCTGCTCAGGCTGTCGTAGTCGAGCTGTAAACCGAGTCGCGCCCATCGCGAGCAGGCTCGCTCCCACAGGTTCGGTGTGATCCATGTGGGAGCGAGCCTGCTCGCGATAGCAGTCTGTCAGGCCACCCGATTCAGATCGTTATTGCGGGTCTCCTTCAGGCACAGCACCGCAATCAAGCTCAGCACTGCCGCCACCGAGACATACCCGCCGACATAACTCAGGCCGCCCATCGCCACCAGCTTCTGCGCGAAGAACGGCGCCGCCGAGGCCCCGACGATCCCGCCCAGGTTGTACGCAGCCGATGCTCCGGTATAGCGAACGTGAGTCGGGAACAGCTCCGGCAACAACGCACCCATCGGCGCAAACGTCACGCCCATCAGAAACAATTCGATGCACAGGAACAGCGCCACACCCCAGGTCGAACCTTGGGTCAGTAGCGGTTCCATCAAGAACCCGGACAGAATCGCCAGCACGCCACCGATGATCAGCACCGGTTTGCGTCCATAACGGTCGCTGGCCCACGCCGACAGTGGCGTTGCCGCGGCCATGAACAGCACCGCGAAGCACAGTAAGGCGAGGAAGGTTTCACGGGTGTAGCCGAGGGTCGACACGCCATAACTCAGCGAAAACACCGTCGAGATGTAGAACAGTGCATAGCACACCACCATCGAGCCGGCGCCCAGCAGCATCGGCGCCCAGTACTGGCTGAACAGCTCGACCAACGGGATCTTCACTCGTTCCTGACGGGCCATGGCATTGGCGAATACCGGGGTTTCGTGCAGCTTGAGGCGCACGTACAACCCGACCATCACCAGTACGGCGCTGAGCAGGAACGGAATTCGCCAGCCCCATGAGCGGAATTGTTCGTCATTCAGCGTCATGGCGAGGGTCAGGAACAGACCGTTTGCCGCCAGAAAGCCAATCGAAGGGCCAAGTTGCGGGAACATGCCAAACCAGGCGCGTTTGCCTTTGGGGGCGTTCTCGGTGGCCAGCAGCGCTGCGCCACCCCATTCACCGCCCAGTCCCAGGCCTTGGCCGAAGCGCAGCACGCAAAGCAGGATCGGCGCCCAGGCGCCAATGCTGTCGTAACCCGGCAGCACGCCGATCAACGTGGTGCAGACGCCCATCAGCAGCAGCGAGGCCACGAGTGTCGATTTTCGCCCGATACGGTCACCGAAGTGGCCGAAAAGCGCTGAGCCCAGTGGCCGCGCAAGAAAGGCGATACCGAAGGTGAGGAATGCCGACAGCATTTGCGCGGTGCCGGAAGTCTGCGGGAAGAACACCGGCCCGATCACCAATGCGGCCGCAGTGGCATAAACGTAGAAGTCGTAAAACTCGATGGCAGTGCCGATGAAACTCGCGGTGGCCACCCGGGTGGCGGAGTTCGTCGGTTGTGCGGGCGTGGTTTCGGTGTATGTCGTGCTGGTTGTCATGCGGTTATCCCTGACAGTCATGTGCCCCAGTGGAGCGAATTATTATGGTCGAACACCCAGGGATGTGGGTTTTGAAGCGGAGTGCGGGTAGCACTGGGGTGAGGCGGGGCTTGGGTAAGCGTCCCGATTATAGGAAGGTGCCTAACGATCAGACAAGCGCCAATCCTTGTAGCAGCCTTCGGCAGCTGCTACAGGGGGCGATCGGGGGGAGCTTAGATGATGGCTGGCACTGAGCTGGTATGCCAGATCAGCACCCGCTTGACGCGGTTGTCTTCCGTTTCCAGAATCTCCAGACGATAGCGACCGATTTTCAGGCATACCGCACTGTCCGGAATCGTCTCAAGGGCCTCGGTCACCAACCCGTTAAGGGTTTTCGGACCATCACTGGGCAGATGCCAGCCCAGGCTCTTGTTCAGCTCGCGAATCGACGCCGCACCCTCGATCACCAGGCGCCCGTCGGCTTGCGGGTGGATGTGCGGGTTGTCCAAGCTGTGCTGGCTTTCGAATTCGCCGACGATTTCTTCAAGAATGTCTTCCAGGGTGACGATTCCGAGTACTTCGCCGTACTCGTCGACCACCATGCCCAAACGCCGTTGCTGCTTGTGAAAATTCAGTAATTGCAGCTGCAGCGGGGTGCTTTCCGGGACGAAATAAGGGTCATGGCTGGCCGCCATCAGCGCTTCCATCGTCAGGCTGGCATCGGGTAGCAAATGGCGGATGTGCCGGGTGTTGAGCACCGCTTCGACCTGGTTGATGTCGCTGTGGAATACCGGCAGACGCGTGCGTTTGTTGTGGCGCAACTGCTCGATGATCTCTTCAATCGGGTCGTCGAGGTTGATGCCGTCGACGTCGCTGCGTGGCACCAGAATATCGTTGACCGTGATGTTGTCCAGCGCGTGGATGCCGGACAGTGGGTGCGGGCGGCAGGCGCCGTGGTCGTGATCGTCGTGCCGATCCGTCGGCGTTTCGTCTTCGCTCTGCTGCACCACTTTGACTTTGCGGGCGAACGGTCGCATCAGCAATTGGCTGAAACCATTGAGCAGCCAGGCAGCCGGGTAGATGATTTTCAGTGGCGCGCCGAGCAAGGAATTGCCCAGGTTCAGCACGGCGTCAGGGTAGCGAGAGGCGAGGGTGCGCGGCAGGTAGTCGGCGAACACCAGCAGCGCGGCGCCGGCGCTGAGGCAGGCGATCCATGGGCCGTTTCCTGCCCAGGTGAAAATCGCCAGCAACGTGCTGATGACCATGACCAGTGCCCGGCACAGGGTATTGCAGAAAATCAGGCTGTTGAGTGGGAAGCTCAGCTTCGCCACCGGTTTGTCGCTGGAGCGCGAGGCAGTCCGTTGGGCCAGCAACTGCTGTTGTGCCACTTCGATGGCGGTAAACAGCCCCGACCATAAAATCAGCAGGGCCAATACTGCGAGCATCGGCCCTATGGGMAAGTCTTCCATTAATGCCGCTCGTCAGATATGCAGGATGTATTCACGAACCAGCTTGCTGCCRAAATACGCCAGCATCAGCAGGCAGAAACCGGCCAGGGTCCAGCGAATTGCCTTGTGTCCGCGCCAGCCGAGACGACTGCGTCCCCATAGCAGCACACTGAAGACGCACCAGGCCAGGCATGCCAGCAGGGTTTTATGCACCAGATGCTGGGCGAACAGGTTGTCGACAAACAGCCAGCCGGAGATCAACGACAACGATAGCAGGGTCCAGCCGGCCCACAGGAAACCGAACAGCAGGCTTTCCATGGTTTGCAGTGGCGGGAAGTTCTTGATCAGCCCTGACGGATGCTTGTGCTTGAGCTGATGGTCTTGAACCAGCAGTAGTAACGCCTGGAACACCGCAATGGTGAACATGCCGTAAGCGAGGATCGACAAGAGAATATGGGCGAGGATGCCAGGCTCTTCGTCGATGATCTGTACGGTGCCGGCCGGGGCGAACTGCGCCAGCAGCACGGTCGCGGCCCCCAGTGGGAACAGCAATATCAGCAGGTTTTCCACCGGGATCCGCGAGCAGGCCAGCAGGGTCAGCGCGATGACTGCAGCGGCAATCAGACTGGCGGCGCTGAAAAAGTCCAGGCCCAGACCGATCGGCGTCAGCAGGTAGGTGAACAGGCTGGCACTGTGAGCCAGGACGGCCAGCACGCCAAGCGTGACCAGCAGGCGCTTGTTCGCCTTGGCGCCAGTGGCCAGACGAGAGCCCTGATAAAGAGTCGCAGCGGCATATAAGCAGGCGGCGGCGAGAGTAGTAAGCAAACTGGGTGACAAGGGGAGCATAAATCCTGTTAGGCAAGCCCGAAAGTCGGTGAGTTTGGCATAGAACCCCCGCCGCACGAAAGTGTGAGGTGTCCGCCAGACGCAGTCTTCGCTATAATCCGCGACCTGCCCACGCCGCAGGCTCGCCGAGCACATGTTTATTCCGGTCTGGGCCGCCATTATCCCGGTCTACACAGGGCCTGAAAGGATCGCGCAATGTTTGAAAACTTAACCGACCGTCTCTCGCAGACGCTGCGCCATGTCACCGGCAAGGCCAAGCTGACCGAAGACAACATCAAAGACACCCTGCGTGAAGTGCGCATGGCGTTGCTCGAAGCCGACGTCGCCTTGCCAGTGGTCAAAGACTTCGTCAATTCGGTCAAGGAACGCGCTGTCGGCACCGAGGTGTCGCGCAGCCTGACGCCGGGCCAGGCCTTTGTGAAGATCGTCCAGGCCGAGCTCGAAAGCCTGATGGGTGCGGCCAACGAAGACCTGAACCTGAGCGCCGTTCCACCTGCCGTGATCCTGATGGCCGGTTTGCAGGGCGCGGGTAAAACCACCACCGCCGGTAAACTTGCGCGCTTCCTTAAAGAGCGCAAGAAGAAGTCGGTCATGGTCGTGTCCGCGGACGTCTACCGTCCGGCGGCAATCAAACAGCTGGAAATGCTTGCGGGTGAAGTCGGTGTTACCTTCTTCCCGTCTGACCTGAGCCAGAAGCCGGTCGACATCGCACAAGCGGCTATTAAAGAAGCGAAACTGAAATTCATCGACGTGGTCATCGTCGATACCGCCGGTCGTTTGCACATCGACGAAGAGATGATGGGCGAGATCAAGGCGCTGCACGCCGCGATCAACCCGGTCGAAACCCTGTTCGTGGTTGACGCCATGACCGGCCAGGACGCCGCCAATACCGCCAAGGCGTTTGGTGATGCACTGCCGCTGACCGGCGTGATCCTGACCAAGGTCGACGGCGATGCCCGTGGCGGTGCCGCCCTGTCGGTTCGTGCCATCACCGGCAAGCCGATCAAGTTCATCGGTATGGGCGAGAAGAGCGAAGCGCTTGATCCGTTCCACCCGGAGCGTATTGCTTCGCGCATCCTCGGCATGGGCGACGTGCTCAGCCTGATCGAACAGGCCGAAGCGACCCTCGACAAGGACAAGGCCGACAAACTGGCCAAGAAACTGAAGAAGGGCAAGGGCTTCGACCTCGAAGACTTCCGCGATCAGTTGCAACAAATGAAAAACATGGGCGGCCTCGGCGGTCTCATGGACAAGCTGCCGAACATGGGCGGCGTGAACTTGGCGCAAATGGGCAACGCCCAGGGTGCGGCAGAAAAGCAATTCAAGCAGATGGAAGCCATCATCAACTCCATGACCCCGGCCGAGCGCCGTGACCCTGATGTGATCAGCGGTTCGCGCAAACGCCGGATTGCCATGGGTTCCGGTACTCAGGTGCAGGACATCGGTCGCTTGATCAAGCAACACAAGCAGATGCAGAAGATGATGAAGAAATTCTCCGCCAAAGGCGGAATGGCCAAAATGATGCGCGGCATGGGCGGTATGTTGCCCGGCGGCGGCATGCCGAAAATGTAAAGAATCCGCGCCGGTCATCGCACCGGCGCAGACCCGCAAGGAAGCGGGATCTCCAGCAAACCCGCACTTGGCGGGAGCTGACTGGCCGTTTTCAACGACGGCTCTATAGCAAATCTGGATGGCGTCCGATAGGCCGCCGGAAAAAGACATTTGCAAAAGTCCGGATATTCCTTAGAATATGCGGCCTTTCGGGCACCTATGCCCGCTGTGCCTTTAGATTTGCAGCACCGACTACAGGAACGATGTTCACATGCTAACAATCCGTCTTGCCCTTGGCGGCTCCAAAAAGCGCCCGTTTTACCACTTGACCGTAACCGACAGCCGCAACCCGCGCGACGGTTCGCACAAGGAACAGGTTGGTTTCTTCAACCCAGTTGCTCGTGGTCAAGAAGTCCGTCTGTCCGTGAACCAAGAGCGCGTAGCCTACTGGCTGAGCGTTGGTGCACAACCTTCTGAGCGTGTTGCTCAGTTGTTGAAGGACTCGGCTAAGGCTGCGGCCTGAGCAATATGAACGCGACGCCAGCTGTTGCTGATGATTTGATCGTTATTGGCAAAATTTATTCGGTTCATGGCGTTCGCGGCGAAGTGAAGGTGTATTCCTTTACTGATCCGACAGAAAACCTGTTGCAGTACAAAACCTGGACGCTCAAGCGCGAAGGCAATGTGAAACAGGTCGAGCTGGTCAGTGGACGTGGGAACGACAAGTTCCTGGTCGCAAAGCTCAAGGGTCTTGATGATCGCGAAGAAGCCCGTCTTCTGGCCGGTTATGAGATCTGTGTGCCGCGCAACCTGTTCCCTGAATTGATCGACGGCGAGTACTACTGGTACCAGCTGGAAGGTCTGAAGGTTATTGATCAACTCGGGCAATTGCTCGGGAAAATCGATCATCTTCTGGAAACCGGCGCCAATGATGTAATGGTGGTCAAGCCTTGCGCTGGCAGCCTGGATGATCGCGAACGCCTGTTGCCCTATACGGAGCAATGCGTGTTGGCTGTCGATCTGGCCGCAGGCGAGATGAAGGTGGATTGGGACGCGGACTTCTAAGCGTGGCTAACTTGCGCGTAGAAGTGATCAGTTTGTTTCCCGAGATGTTCTCCGCCATCAGCGAGTACGGCATCACCAGTCGGGCGGTGAAACAGGGGCTCTTGCAGCTCACCTGTTGGAACCCGCGAGACTACACGACGGATCGACATCACACTGTGGATGATCGCCCATTTGGCGGTGGTCCGGGCATGGTGATGAAGATCAAGCCCCTGGAAGATGCACTGGTTCAGGCCAAGGCAGCAGCCGGGGAGGCGGCGAAGGTAATTTACCTGTCCCCCCAAGGCCGTCAACTGACTCAGTCGGCGGTGCGCGAGTTGGCGAATCTGGATGCATTGATCCTGATTGCCGGCCGCTATGAAGGCATTGACGAGCGATTTATTGAAGCTCATGTCGATGAAGAGTGGTCGATTGGCGACTATGTACTGTCTGGCGGCGAGCTGCCGGCGATGGTCCTGATCGATGCGGTTACACGACTGCTGCCTGGAGCTTTAGGGCATGCGGACTCCGCCGAGGAAGATTCCTTTACGGATGGTCTGCTGGATTGCCCGCACTACACCCGACCGGAGGTGTATGCGGATCAGCGTGTTCCCGACGTGTTGCTAAGTGGCAATCACGCGCATATCCGGCGTTGGCGTTTACAGCAGTCCCTTGGTAGGACCTTTGAACGACGCGCCGATCTTCTGGAAAGCCGCTCGCTTTCTGGAGAAGAGAAGAAGCTGCTCGAGGAATACATCCGCGAGCGGGACGATAGTTAACAACGTATCGATGGTAAGTCCGTTGATTTACCTTAGGAGCACAGCATGACTAACAAAATCATCCTTGCACTCGAAGCAGAGCAGATGACCAAAGAGATCCCTACCTTTGCCCCGGGCGACACCATTGTCGTTCAGGTGAAAGTGAAGGAAGGCGACCGTTCGCGTCTGCAAGCGTTCGAAGGTGTTGTTATCGCCAAGCGTAACCGCGGCGTAAACAGTGCTTTCACCGTTCGTAAAATCTCCAACGGTGTTGGCGTAGAGCGTACTTTCCAGACCTACAGCCCGCAAATCRACAGCATGGCCGTTAAACGTCGCGGTGACGTACGTAAAGCCAAGCTGTACTACCTGCGTGACCTGTCCGGTAAAGCAGCTCGCATCAAGGAAAAACTGGCTTAAGTCCAGCTTCCGATGCAAAAAAAAGCAGCCTACGGGCTGCTTTTTTGTTGCCTGCGATTTATGCCAGCGTCCAGGTTCGACACCGCTAGCCTCACATTCGAATCAACGCCAACAACGTCCATCCCACCGAAGGCTTGTGCGTGCTATCGGGCGTGACGACATGCACCCAGCCACTGTCATCACGCATGAATAGTAAAGTCACGCGATGCCCATGAAGCGCCCGGTAATCGTCCCAATCGAAGCCATCTTTCAATGTTGTGCTGTGCAACTCGGCACTCTGACTTAATTGGCTGGCAATTTTTTCATAAGTCAGCGCCTCACTGCCTAATTGGTTGCCCCGATGCTCCAGACTGGCCCGATGCTTGTCGGTGCGGCGGCTTTCCTGTTCGCTCGCGAGACCGAACATCCGCTCATGACCAAAGTCATGACGAAAACGCATCAGTGCCAGGGTGTTCGTTTCGCCCGATGGCGACAGTGCCAGCAAATGTCCAAGGCCTACCAGATCCAGATGGGCATTGGCATGTTGTGATGCCGGGTTGCCAAAATAGGTCGGCAAACCTTCCATTCGCGCCGCCCGAATGTTCTCCCAGCTCGAATCGGTCAGCAGCACTCGGCTACCCAGTTGCTGCAGGGCTTTTCCCAGCATACGCGCGGGTCTATTGGCGCCGACGATCAGAAAGCCGCTCGGCGCAGGCTCCGCGACCTTCAGCAATCGTGCTAAAGGCCGAGCTGTCGCACTTTGCAGCACTACGGTGCCGATGATCACGGCAAAGGTCAGCGGCACGAGCAACAGGGCGGATTCGTGTCCTGCCTGATCCAGGCGAATGGCGAAAACAGCCGATACCGCTGCAGCGACTATTCCACGGGGAGCGATCCATGCCAGCAACGCACGTTCGCGCCAGCTCAGGCTTGAGCCTGCCGTGCAGAGCAGCACGTTGAATGGCCGGGCAACGAGCTGAATGATCAGCAGCAGAACCAGTACCAGCGGCCCGAGGTCGATCAAGGCATTCAGGTCCAGCCGCGCCGCCAGCAGAATGAACAGCCCGGAAATCAGCAAGACGCTGAGATTTTCCTTGAAGTGCAGGATTTGCCGCACATCCACGCCCTTCATGTTGGCCAGCCACATGCCCATCAGTGTCACCGCCAGAAGGCCGGATTCGTTCATCATTTGATTGGCGGCGATGAAGATGCTCAACACCGCAGCCAGGGACGCCAGGTTGTGCAAGTACTCGGGTAGCCAGTGCCGGCGAATGGTGGTGCCCAATACCCAGCCGCCAAGGATGCCGAACAGAGTGCCGCACAAGATCACTCCGCCGAAGGTGAGCAGGCTTTCCATCAGGCCGTCACCCTGGGCGCTGGCGATGATGAAGCTGTAGACGACTACCGCCAACAGTGCGCCGATTGGATCGATGGCAATGCCTTCCCAGCGCAGAATGTTGGCGATCGAGGACTTGGGGCGCACGACACGCAGCATCGGTACGATAACGGTCGGACCGGTAACCAGGGTTACGCTGCCAAACAGGGTGGCGAGCATCCAGTCGAGACCCAGCAGCCAGTGCGAGGTGAGGGAAATGACTATCCAGGTCGAGAGTGCACCGATCGTCACCAGTCGATGGACGACGCTGCCGATCTGGCGCCACTCCGATAGATGTAGCGTCAAACTGCCTTCGAACAGGATTAGCGCCACCGCAAGGGACACCAAGGGCATCAGCAAGGGGCCGAACATTTCCTGCGGATCGAGCCAGTGCAATACGGGCCCGACAAGAATGCCGATCAACAGCAGAAACAGAATCGCTGGCAGCTTCAAGCGCCAGGCCAGCCACTGGCAACCCAATGCCGCCGCACCAATGCCGCCAAACGCCAACAGGATCTGCTGTTCGCTCATGGTGATTCCCTTGTTTCTTGAGGTAACGCGCTGTGAAAGACTAGCGGCCGTTCCTACAGTCCACTTTGATTTTTTATGCGCGTTTCAACGTTGCGCGTCTTGAGTGCCCATGCCTGCCATCGATCATCCCTTGATAGACCAGTTCCTCGACGCCCTGTGGCTGGAGAAAGGCCTTTCCGATAACACCCGCCATGCCTATCGCAGCGACTTGGCACTGTTCAACGGCTGGTTGCAGGAGAAAGGGCTGGAGTTGATCAACGCTGGCCGTGAATTGATCCTCGATCACTTGGCCTGGCGTCTGGAACAGAACTACAAACCCCGTTCCACGGCGCGATTCCTCTCGGGTGTGCGTGGCTTTTATCGTTATTTGCTGCGGGAAAAACTGATCGCGGTCGATCCGACCTTGCGCGTCGACATGCCGCAGCTGGGTAGGCCTTTGCCTAAATCCCTGTCGGAATCTGATGTCGAAGCCTTGCTCAAGGCGCCGGATTTGAGCGAAGCCATCGGCCAGCGTGATCGCGCCATGCTCGAAGTGCTTTATGCCTGTGGTTTGCGTGTCACGGAGCTGATCAGCCTGACGCTGGAGCAGGTCAATTTGCGCCAGGGCGTGCTCAGGGTGATGGGCAAGGGCAGCAAGGAGCGGCTGGTACCGATGGGGGAGGAGGCGATTGTCTGGGTCGAGCGCTACATGCGCGACGCCCGTGGCGAGTTGCTGGGCGGGCGTCCCAGCGATGTACTGTTCCCCAGCCTGCGCGGCGAACAGATGACCCGCCAGACCTTCTGGTATCGCATCAAGCACCAGGCCAAGGTYGCCGGGATCGGCAAGTCGCTGTCGCCGCACACYTTGCGCCACGCTTTCGCGACGCACCTGCTCAACCACGGCGCCGACCTGCGGGTGGTGCAAATGCTGCTGGGCCACAGCGATTTGTCGACGACCCAGATCTACACCCACGTCGCCCGGGCGCGCTTGCAGGACCTGCACGCCAAGCACCATCCGCGGGGTTAGCACGGGACTGTGTAGCAGCTGGCGAAGCCTGCGTCCGACTGCGCAGCAGTCATAAGATCAGGCACGGAGGTACATCAGTCAAACCGAGAACTCAGGGTTTACGAATGCTTCGCCCGAGCGCGGACCGGCCGACGCAGGCTTCGCCAGCTGCTGCATAGAAGCGTCGTGCACCGTGAGTGATATGTCGTGCGACAGGCGCATTCGGCCACACGGGCCTTATGT
>NZ_JBFUKU010000079.1:0-21380 GCF_056400685.1 Pseudomonas sp. P5_A12
CTGATGCGCAAGCGGATAGCAAGGAGACGTGGGGCACGTCCCGAAGGGTACACGGTTAGAAAGATCTCCGCGCTGAGATCCAGCCCTTACGCCGTGTGAAGCAGAAGTACATAACACTGTTCTGTCAGAGTCCTGATAAACCTTGTAAGCCAGATACCAGCACTGGCCACCTACTCGAAATCCGAAGCCCGCGTAAAGCGGGCTTTTTCGTTTCTGACCACTCGTCGCGAAGGCACCCTGCTCCCCCTTGACACCGAGAGGGGTCTGCGGGAATATATTTCAATCGCATACGATACAAACGCATACGACACACAAATAAAACCTACTGCAACATTGAGGATTCATCCCATGAGCAAGATCGAAAAAGTCCTGGCCTCCGGCAAGACCCACACCAAAATGAGCGCCGCTGGCGTCACATCGCGCGGCCATAACGGCACCGTCGACATTCAGCTCTCTTCACCTGGCAGCGCGGCTCCTGTGCACGTGTTCGAAGCCACCCAGCCACACCCGAAAGCCGAGCAATTGTTCGCCGGTGCCTGGTCGGCCTGCTACATCGCCGCCGTCGGCCTCGCCGCCAAGCAAATGAACGTCGAACTGCCCAAAGATGTGGCGGTCGATATCGAAGTCGACCTGGGCCAGACCGGCGAGGCGTATTTCCTTCAGGCCCGATTGACGCTACGCGCACCCGGCCTGTCCCACGAGGTTGCGACGGAACTGGCACACAACGCTGACCAGATCTGCCCGTACTCGAAAGCGACACGCGGCAACATCGACGTGGCCCTGAACGTCATCACGGCGTGAAGAACCAGGTAAACCAGCCTGTCATTGGCTTCTAAAAACCCCATATATATCGCATGCGATGTAAGCGCATGCGAAACACAAATTACCGAACTTTTAGGGAATCATCATGAGCAAGATTGAAAAAGTCCTGGCCACCGGCAAAACCCACACCACCGCCAGCAGCACCGGCCACACTTCACGCGGCCATAACGGCAGCCTCGATATCGCGCGCTCGTCGCCCGGCAACACCACGCCTGCGCACGTGTTCACCGCGACCCAGCCGCACCCGACTGCCGAGCAACTGTTCGCCGGTGCCTGGTCGGCCTGCTACACCGCCGCCGTCGGGCTGGTGGCCAATGACATGAACGTGGTGCTGCCGGCGGATTTGTCCGTCGACATCGAAGTCGATGTCGGTCAGACCGGTCAGGATTACTTCCTCCAGGCGCGCTTGACCCTGCGCGTACCCGGCCTGGCGGACGACATCGCGAAGACTTTGGCCGACACCGCTGACCAAATCTGCCCGTACTCGAAAGCGACGCGAGGCAACATCGACGTGGACTTGAACGTGCTTACAGCGTGATGCCCAGCGCGGCGGGTTCGAGTTGTTCGCCGAGCCCGCCACCTGCCGTTCGCTGATCAACTTTGAATTTATCGCTCTTACGACACCATCGCACACGAGGTATATTTCAGTCCTGCGCGACAGCAGTCTTTGACCAATGAGGCCACCGATGAAACCCGACAACCCAGCGGCACCCGCGAGCCCCAAGCTCTCCGACTTTCTGTGTTTTGCGGTTTATTCAACCAACCTCGCCTTCGGCAAGGCTTACAAGCCGATCCTCGAAAAACTCGGCCTGACCTACACGCAATACATCACCATCGTGGCGTTGTGGGAGGAAGATGATCAGACCGTCGGCAGCCTGGGCGAAAAGCTGTTTCTTGAGTCGAACACGCTCACGCCGATCCTGAAAAAGCTCGAAGCGATGGGCTACCTGCAACGCCAGCGCAACCCTGAGGACGAGCGTCAGGTGCGGATCAATCTGACCAAAGAAGGCAAAGCCTTGCGCGAAGGCCGCCCGGAAAAGGGCCTCGCCGGCGCAACGGGCCTGACGGAGGACGAGTTCACGCAGATGCAGAAAGCAATCGTGAAGCTGCGTAACAACCTGATCAAATCAATCAATACTGAGGAGTGAGTGCTATGACCACGCAAACCGAAACCGCGATCCTGGCCGGTGGCTGCTTCTGGGGCATGCAGGATTTGATCAGACGAATCCCCGGCATCCTGTCGACACGGGTCGGTTATTCAGGCGGTGATGTGCCCAATGCCACCTACCGCAACCATGGCACCCATGCGGAAGCCATCGAGATCGTCTTCAATCCGGCGGTGATCAGCTATCGCCAGATCCTGGAGTTCTTCTTCCAGATTCACGACCCGTCGACCGCCAATCGTCAGGGCAACGACATCGGTGCCAGCTACCGTTCGGCGATCTTCTATCTCAGCGAAGAACAGCGCGATGTAGCCGAGGACACCGCGGCGGACGTCGATGCGTCCGGTCTGTGGCCTGGCAAGGTGGTGACCGAAATCGTACCCGCCGGCCCGTTCTGGCAGGCGGAGCCGGAGCATCAGGACTACCTCGAAAAAGTGCCTAACGGTTACACCTGTCACTTCATTCGGCCGAACTGGAAACTGCCGAAACGCGTGCTCTGAAGTAAAGCCTTGGGTCCCGGCAACGGGACCCAACGCTAATCAGGTATTGGTCTTCAACTTGGTCCACAACCGGGTACTCAACCTTGCGATGGCCGCCGGCAGTTCCTCTACGGTGAACAGTTTATCCAGCACATTTTTGGGCGGATAAATCGCAGCGTCCTCTTTCACCGCCGGTACTACATAGGCATCCGCTGCACTATTCGGGTTGGCGTAGTGGATGCTGTTGCTGATGTTGGCAATCACTTGCGGCGCCAGCAGGTAGTTCATGTAGGTGTAGCCGTTCTTCTCGTGGGGTGCGCTCTTGGGCATGACCACCATGTCGAACCACAGCGTCGAGCCTTCGTCCGGAATCGAATAGGCGATGTTGATGCCGTTATTCGCTTCCTTTGCACTGGCGGCGGCCTGTACCACATCGCCGTTAAACCCGATTACCGCGCAGACATTGCCGTTCGCCAGGTCGCTGATGTACTTGGAGGCATGAAAGTACTGCACGTAGGGCCTGATTTTCAGTAACGCCTGCTCGGCTTTCTTGTAATCCGCCGGTTCGTGGCTGTGCGGTGGCAGACCAAGGTAATTAAGGGTGATCGGCAGCACTTGCGTCGGATTGTCGATAATCGCCACGCCGCACTGACTGAGTTTCTTGATGTTGTTTTCATCAAAAAACAGGCTCCACGAGCGGGTGACATCGGTATTGCCGAAGATCGCTTTTATTTTTTCGACGTTGTAGCCAATACCCGCAGTGCCCCACATGTACGGATAGCCGTACTGGTTGCCGGGATCGTTGACCTCGAGTTTTTTCATCAATGCAGGGTCAAGGTTCTTCCAGTTTGGCAGCTGGCTTTTGTCGAGTTTCTGAATCGCCCCGGCTTTGATCAGTCGGGACAGGAAATGGTTCGACGGGCTGACCACGTCATAACCGGTGTTACCGGTCATCAACTTGGACTCCAGCACTTCGTTGCTGTCGTGAATATCGTAAGTGGCCTTGATCCCGGTTTCCTTGGTGAAGTTGACCAAGGTATCGTCGGCGATGTAGCCGTTCCAGTTGGAAATATTGACCTGTTCTTCGGCATACGTGACTGCCGAAAACGTCGTGAGCAGGACCATCAGGGACAGAGGGTTAACGCGCATGTTCGATCACCTTTTTGTTCTTTTGTGATAAGCGGATGTCTAGATTTCTGACTGTGCGCGGATGGCCTCTACGCGCATTCGCAGCATGGCACCGATGTCGAGCAGTGGCCGGGGTGGCAGCCAGCCGGGTTGTGCCCTGCGCATCACCGAGGCGAGCAGCGGCGAGTCAACACCCGACGCCAGTTCGGCGAGCAGCCGCCCCCACAAAGTGCCGCGCGCCACGCCAGAACCATTGCAGCCAGCCACGGCAAACACGCCCTCTTGCACCTGTGAAAAATACGGCTGCCCGGAACGCGAGGCGCTCAGGTGTCCAGTCCAGGTGTATTGGATGTCTTGCTCGCCCAACCAGGGGAAACGTCGTTGCAAGCCGAGCACATGGTGCTGGCGGCGGATCAACAACTCACCGGCGGACAAATCCCGCGGGCGGTATTCCGCCGTGTTGCGGATCATCACGCGTCGATCCGGAGTCAGACGCACTGTGGCGCCCAATGGGCGGGTGGACAAAACGCCCCAAGGTTCGACGTTGCCCATGTCGCGAAACTCGGCGTCACTCAATGGCCGCGTGAGGCTGGCGCTGAGCTCCATGGCAAACGTGCCGCTGTCCCGGATACCCGCACGCGGCACAAAGGCATTGAGACAGACCAGCACCTGCTTCGCCTCGATGCTGCCCTCGACACCGTTGGCCCGCAGACCTCCTTTACCCAGACATTCGAGGCCGGTGATGTCGGTATTTTCATAAACCATGACCGTCTGGGGCAGCGCATCGAGCAAGCCCTTCACGTATTTGGCCGGTTGCAGGAGCGCGTTGCCATTGCCGCACCAGATCGCTGCGCGGTAATGCCGGGTGCCGAGTTTTTGCGCCAGTTGTTCACCTTCCAGAAATTGCGCAGAGGCCCCGAGTGCCCGCAGCGTTTGCAGCTTGGCCTCGACGTGGGTCAACTTGCCGGGATCGCTGACGGCGAAGAAATAGCCGGAGTCCCTGAAATCGCACTCAATACCGTGACGGGCAATCATCTCGCCGACTTCTGCACGGGCGGCGCGTGAAATAGTGGTATCCACTTCAAATTCGGCGAACCCGGAGTTGCCGATCAGTTCGTCGTTAGTCGGATGTTCGTGGGCCACCACAAAGCCGGAATTGCGTGCCGAAGCGCCTTGCGCGGCGCGCTGTCGGTCGACCACCACAATGCGCGCCTGCGGGTGCAATTGTGCGAGGGCATGGGCGGCACTCAGGCCGGTGATGCCGGCACCAATCACCAGCCAATCGGCTTTTTGCGAACCGCTCAGACGATCACGCGCCGGTACACTTTCGGTTTGCGCGATCCAGCCACATTCATTTTTCATGCATCACCTGCCTGGATTGTCGTTCTGACCTGCGCATGCGGTAATCGCATGGGCGATATTGGATGTAGGCCGTCATGGCTAGAATCTATTAGGTCTTCAGTGATACAACCAACGTTATAAAATCATTGAGCCATTCTTAAAACGCATGGATAAAATTCGCCACGTACCCAATCTCCAAGCCCTGCAAGCCTTGGTGGAAGTCGCTGAAGCCGGCAGCTTCACGCAGGCGGCGCACACGCTGTGCCTGACCCAAAGCGCCGTCAGCCGACAAATCCAGCAATTGGAAAGCCACTTCGGCGTGCCAATGTTTGTGCGCAGCAGTCGCAGCCTTCGCCTGACGCCGGAGGGTGAACTGGTTCTAACCAGCGCGCGCACTATCCTTGGGCAATTGAAAACCCTCGAAGATCGGCTGTCCCCGCAAAAACGCCCCTTTCGCATACGCATGCATGTGTCGCTGGCGGTTCGCTGGTTGCTGCCGAAGCTGAGCGACTTCTATCGTCATCACCCGGACATTTCCCTGTCGATCGAGACCGTGGCCACCGAAATCGTCGAGCCGGCCAGCGACAGTGACGCGTACATCCTCTATCTGCCTGAGCCGTCCAGTGATCCCGCGTGCCTGACCCTGTTCGAGGAAGCGCTGATTCCGGTGTGCGCCCCCGGCCTCGGCAGTCCGACCCGGCCACTGGCCTCGGTGGAGGACCTGAGCGGATTTGCGCTGCTGCATCGTTCCGCGGACAAGCAAGCGTGGATCGACTGGCTGGCAGCCAATGGCGGCCAGTCGCTGGAGGACTACCGGCACATCCCCTTCAACCTCGATGAGTTGGCGCTGGATGCCGCCGCGCGCGGCCTGGGGGTGGCGATGACGGACATGACCCTGGCTGAGGAATCGATCGAGCGTGGTGTGCTCGTCGTCCCGTTTGGTCATCCCTTGAAGACCCGAGGATGCTACTCGCTGAACCTGCAACCCTCGGCCGCGTCGCATCCGGCGTGCGCGCTGATCATGCAGTGGTTTGCTGGCCAGGCTGAGGGGATGGCGACCCCATGACCAACACGGTCCCCTGTAGGAGCTGGCTTGCCAGCGAAGACGGCGGCACATCCAGCATCGATGTGACTGACCCCGCTTTCGCCGGCAAGCCAGCTCCTACCGGGTTATCGGGTGGGCTCAGGGTTGTGGCCGCACCACACCGCGCTCTTCCAGCAAACGCACAAACATGGTCAGGCTCCGGGACACCGTGCCTCGTCGCCACACCAGCCAGGTGCGTAAATACCGAAACGATTCCGACAACGGCCAGATACTCACCGTGGTGCACCCCGGCATGCTCTCCAGCATGCTGCGCGGCATCAACGCCAGGCCGGCCCCGGCGCTGACGCAGGCCAGCATGCCGTGATAGGACTCCATTTCGAAGATCTTGCCGGGCACTGCGGCGTCCTTGGTGAACCAGCTTTCGAAGTGGTGCCGGTACGAGCAATTGGAGCGGAAGGCGTAGATGTTTTCGCCGTTCACATCCTGTGCGCGATGGATCGGCGAATGGTTGAGCGGCGCGATCAGCACCATCTCTTCCTCGAACACCGGCACGCCTTCCAGTGCAGGGTGCAGCACCGGCCCGTCGACAAACGCTGCGGCCAGACGGCCTGACAACACGCCGTCGATCATGGTCCCCGAGGGGCCCGTGGTCAGGTCCAGTTCAACCTTGGCGTGTTTCTGGTTGTAGGCGGCCAACAGCTCTGGAATACGCACCGCCGCCGTACTTTCCAGTGAACCCAAGGGAAACGCGCCTTGCGGCTCTTCCCCTGCCACGGTGGCGCGGGCTTCCTGGACCAGATCGAGAATGCGCCGGGCATAGTCGAGAAAACTCCAGCCGGCCGGCGACAACCGCAGGCGGCTTTTCTCGCGGATAAACAGGTCCACGCCCAGATCCAGTTCCAGCTGCTTGATCCGCGTTGTCAGGTTGGAGGGCACCCGATGGATGTGCTGCGCGGCAACGCTGATGCTGCCGTRCTCGGCAACTGCCTTGAAAATTTCCAGCTGAACCAGGTCCAAGTCATTCTCCAAACGTGAACGTTATGCTCAGTATTATTCAGTTTCCAGAAAATTAACACCACCGTAACCTGAGCGCATTCCCACCCAGCAGGACGGTGCCATGACCAGCGTTTCCAGCCTTACCCATGCGATTTCGATCAACCCGGCCACCGGCGAGCAGATCGGCCACTACCCGTTCGAGTCCGAATCGGCACTGCAAGCCGCCCTGTCCCGGGCCGCTGGCGGGTTTCGCGTCTGGCGCAAAACAGCCGTCGAGCAACGCTCGCAGTTGTTGATCGCCCTGGCTCGGGCACTGCGCGACAGTGCGGACAAAATGGCCACCATGATCACTCTGGAGATTGGAAAGCCAATCACCCAGGCCCGCGGCGAAATCGAAAAGTGTGCGCAGCTCTGCGAGTGGTACGCCGAACACGGCCCGGCCATGCTGAACGCCGAACCGACGCTGGTTGAAGGCGGCAAGGCGCGCATTGAATACCGTCCGCTCGGACCGATTCTGGCGGTGATGCCTTGGAACTTCCCGATCTGGCAGGTGCTGCGCGGTGCTGTTCCAGCGCTGATCGCCGGCAACACCTACGTGCTCAAACATGCGCCCAACGTGATGGGTAGCGCTTATCTGCTGCTGGAAGCCTTCAAGAACGCCGATTTCCCTCAAGGTGTTTTCGAAGTGCTGAACGTCACGCCCGACGGCGTTTCCACCGCAATTGCCGACCCTCGTATCGCGGCAGTGACCCTCACCGGCAGCGTGCGCGCCGGTATCGCCATCGGCGCTCAGGCTGGTGCGGCGCTGAAGAAATGCGTGCTGGAACTGGGCGGTTCCGACCCCTTTATCGTGCTCAACGATGCCGACCTCGATGAAGCGGTCAAAGCCGCTGTCATCGGCCGCTACCAGAACACCGGGCAAGTCTGCGCGGCGGCCAAGCGCTTGATCGTCGAGCAAGGCATTGTCGAGGAGTTCACGCGCAAATTCGTCGAAGCCACGGCCAAACTGGTGGTCGGCGATCCACTGGCCGCCAACACTTACATCGGCCCGATGGCCCGTTTTGATCTGCGTGATGAACTGGATCAACAAGTGCGTGCCACCCTGGAAGAAGGCGCGACCTTGTTGATGGGCGGCAAAAAGGCTGAAGGCCCAGGCAACTTCTATGAGCCGACCGTGTTTGCCAATGTCACCGATCAGATGACCTCGTTCAAACAGGAATTGTTTGGCCCAGTCGCGTCGATCATCACGGCGCGTGACGCTGCGCATGCTCTGGAACTGGCGAATGACAGTGAGTTCGGCCTGGCTGCAACCATTTACACAGGCAATGTCGCGCTCGCCCAACAGATGGCCGGTGAACTGGAAACCGGTGGTGTGTTCATCAACGGCTACAGCGCTTCCGACCCGCGCGTGACCTTCGGCGGTGTGAAGAAAAGCGGTTTCGGCCGCGAGCTGTCGCACTTCGGGGTCCGCGAGTTCTGCAATGCGCAGACCGTGTGGCTGGACCGCCGCTAAGCGAAAAACGCTGCCTGGGAGTCGTTGGCTCCCAGGCAGCGGTTTTACTCGTGGAAGAAGTAGAGCTTGTTAACGATCATCCAGCGCTCGTTGATTTTCAGTAACGACAAATAATCCGTAAACCGCATGCCAATGTAGTCGTCCATCACTTTGACAGCGGCGGCATCTCCCGTGATATCGACGCTGAGCGTTTCCCAGAACGGTTTGACCTCTTTGGGCGCCGGCCCTTCGGCCTTGATCGCGCTGATAAAGTCATCCAGCGATAACCATTCCAGCTCGCCATGGTAGTGACCAATGATGCGACAAGCGGGATGAAACGCGTGCCGCAGCAGCACTTCGTCGGCGAACACCATCCCTTCTACATAATTGCGAATGACAACGCTGATGTGCTCCCTGTCCAGCGATTGAGCAGCCATGACATACCTCCAGCTTTATCGTCCTCACGCCGCAGGTGAGGGCTCAACCTCAAAAGTCTAGCACCGCCATTCGGACCGTCGCGAACGACGACTATGCTGATGGGGAACACGTCCCGGGAGGAGCTGAAGATGTCACTGACGCTTTATTACCATCCACTGTCGTCGTACTGCCACAAAGTGCTGATCGCGCTCTATGAACACGAGGTCGACTTCGAAAAACGCATCATTGACCTGGGCAATGCCGCTGAGAAAGCAGAGTTGCAGGCGCTATGGCCGATCGGCAAATTCCCGGTGTTCCGCGATCACACCGGCCAGTTCGACATAGCGGAGTCGACGATCATCATTGAATACGTGGATCACTATTTTGCCGGGCAAAACCGCTTGATTCCGGGGAAATGGGACACTGCGTTGGAGGTCCGTCTGTGGGATCGGGTCTGCGACAACTATCTTCAGACCCCACTGCAACAGATTGTCCTGGATCGCATCCTCGGTGCGAACGGTGATCTGACCCAGCAGCGTTCCACACTCCAGACCGTCTACGGCATGCTCGACCGTCAACTGATGAACGGCACATGGCTGGCCAGCGACGAGTTCAGCATGGCCGATTGCGCCGCTGCCCCCGCGCTTTTCTATGCCAGTACGCTTGAACGGATTCCTGAAGAGCATGGCAACTTGAACGCCTATTTCGACCGACTGATGAACAGGCCGTCGGTACAGCGGGTGATCGACGAAGCCAGGCCTTACTTCTCGCTCTACCCGTTTGAGCAAGACTTCCCGCAACGCTTTTACCCGCGCGCCTAACGCACGATATCGATCAACTGCTCGCGCTGCGCCCCTGTGAGCATTGGCCCGAAACCGGCACCGGCATTGTCCGCCATGTAACGCGGATTGCCGGTGCCGGGGATCACGCAGGTGACCGCCGAATGCGACAACAGGAACTTCAACGCCAGTTGCGCCCAGCTGTTGACCCCTACTTGCGCGGCCCATCCTGGCAGTGGCTTGCCCTTCAATCGTTCGAGCAAACCACCGCCACCGAAGGGCCGGTTGCAGATCACCGCCACACCGCGTTCGCGACACAGCGGCAAGATGCGTTTCTCGACACCGCGATCGTCCAGGGCATAGTTGATCTGCAAAAAATCCAACGGTTCGGCCTTGAGCAGCGCTTCCACTTCGTCGTAAGCCGACGCCGTGTAATGGGTGATGCCGATGTAGCGAATGCGCCCTTGTTCCTTCCATTGGCGCAACGTCGGCAAATGGATCTTCCAATCCAGCAGGTTGTGGATCTGCATGAGGTCGATGCGATCGGTTTGCAGCAAGCGAAAGGACTGCTCCATCTGCGCAATGCCCTCCTCGCGGCCACGGGTCCACACCTTGGTGGCAAGAAAGGCCGGCGAGCGCGGCTCATGGATCGACAGCAACTCACCGGTCGTCTGTTCGGCGCGGCCGTACATGGGCGAACTGTCGATGACCGTCCCGCCCTTCTTGAACAAGGCGCTGAGTACCTCTGGCAATTGTTTGTAGGCGGGGCTGGAAGGCTCGACATCAAAACCGCGATACGTGCCCAACCCGACGATGGGCAATGGCTCGTTGCTGGAAGGAATGGCGCGGGTCAGCATGGTCTTGCCTCCTGTTTCCGTCGACGGCGCAGAGGTTGCAAACGCCCGATCGAAGGTGAAAACCGCCGAAGCACCGGCAGCCAGCGTGAGTAGTTGTCGACGCGTGTATCCGTCAGTGTGGCTCATCGTATTTGCCTGTGTGGCCCAACCGGCGTGCCCCGCTACCGTTGAACTAAACTCTGGCACTGATTACGTGTGAGCGGTCCTCGACTCCAGAGCCATCAATGTCGCCCCCTAAAGTTAGTCGAATGTTCAGAACCCTGGCGTTTTCCGTCGTCATCATTGCCGCGTTGTACCTGGCGCTGTGTGCCGCGTTGTTCGTGTTTCAGCGCGCCTTGATCTACTTCCCGCAACCCAGTGCCGTCGATACACCGGCTTCGCTRCTGACGCTGACGGTTGAGGATGCGCAGGTGCAGGTTTCAGTCAGGCCGCATGACGGCCCGAACGCGCTGATCTACTTCGGCGGCAATGCCGAGGACGTGTCGGGCAATCTGGCCGCGTTTTCGCTGGCGTTTCCCGAACATGCGCTGTACTTGATGCACTACCGAGGGTACGGCGGCAGTACCGGCTCACCGTCCGAAGAGGCGATTGCCCGCGATGCCCTGACCTTGTTTGACACGGTCTATAACCGCCATCCGAATATTGCAGTGGTCGGTCGCAGCCTTGGCTCGGGCGTTGCCGTGCGCCTGGCCAGTCAACGCCCGGCCTCGCGGTTGATCCTGATCACGCCTTACGACAGCCTGGAAGGCCTCGCCAGACAGCGCTTCCCGCTGTTTCCAGTGACGTGGCTACTAAAGGACCGGTACGAATCGTGGCGATACGCGCCGCACATCAYAGTACCGACGTTGTTGATCGCCGCCGGGCATGACGAGGTCATCCCGCGTTCGAGCACACAGCAGCTCTACACCCATTTCGCCCCCGGCGTGGCCACGCTGAAGGTGATACCGGACGCGGGTCATAACTCCCTTTCCGACAACCCCGAATACCTCAAGTTACTGGGCGACGGATTATGATCACGAGCTCCTTCATAGACAGCATCGATCGCGCGGTAACGCAGAGTGATTGGACTCCACACCTGCTTGCTCTTAGCCTGCGCGCGACGCGAAACACCTGAAGGCAGAACTCCATGATCGTCAGACCCAAACCGAACTTCATCAATATCCTCAGCGCGATCAAGGGCTCGATTGCCAAACGGATTGCCTTGCGCAGCCTGATGGTGATGCTGCTGGCGTCGGTCATCGTGCTCGTCGAAACGACGCACCCCAGCTACTTTTCCAAAGTCAGTGCAACGCCGTTTACGCTGTTGGGGTTGTCGCTGTCGATCTTCATGAGTTTTCGCAACAACGCCTGCTACGACCGCTGGTACGAAGGGCGCAAAGCCTGGGGCGACGTGACGGTTGCGATTCGGTCGATGATTCGCGAAACCGCGATCATCAAGAATGCCGACAGGCGAAACGCCATCTTGAGTGACTTGTGTGGATTCGCCCATGCGCTCAAAGCCAAGCTGCGCCAGGAAAACGAACGGGCGGCAAGTGGCCGTTGGCTCGACCCGATCCCCAATGACCACGAGCCCGACTTCAGCGGGCGCATTTTGTTGCAGGTCGGCCAGCAGTGTTCGGCACTCAGCGAGTCGGGGCTGATCAACGAATGGCGCTACACGATCATGGCCAATCAACTGGCCCACCTGACCCAGGCGCAGGCCGCCTGCGAACGGATCAAACACACGCCGCTGCCGTTTGCCTACACGTTGTTGCTGCACCGCACCAGTTACCTTTTCTGCTTCCTCCTACCCTTCGCCATGGCCGAACCCCTGGGCTGGATGACACCGATCTTCACGGCGATTGTGAGCTACACCTTTTTTGGCCTGGATGCGATTGGCGATGATCTGGAGGATCCCTTTGGTCGCGACGAAAACGATCTGCCGCTCGATGCGATCGTGCGCACCATCGAGCGGGAGATCCTGACCGCGATGGGTGAAACGCAGCTGCCTCCAGTGCTGGCGCCGGTGGACTTTGTGTTGAGGTGATTTCACTTCTGATAAAAGTGGCGTGGTCGACGATGCGGACCTGCCTTCAACCTCAGAGTCGATTTCGTCAAGGTGTGGCAACGTAGCCGCCCGTTACGCTCGACGTGACCGCTGATCCGCAAACTTTGCTTTTACCCAATAAAAACATATTTTGATGCTTTAATTGATATTGTCGAACAATCCCACGAACAGAGGGTGCCGTGATGAATATCAAAACCTTGGCTTTATTGTTGTTGGCTTTGTGCGCTCAACCCGTCTGGAGCCAGACTCCCCCCGCCACACCACCCGCCGCCGATAGCGCGGCCCTCACCACCCGCCTTGCATTGCGCGACCTGTGGGTCGAACATATTTTCTGGATCAGAGACTACGTGATTGCCAACCAGGCGGGCGACAAGGCACAAGCCAAACTCGCCGCTGAGCAGGTCGTCGACAATGCCACCAAAATCGCCAACGCCATTGCCCCGCTTTACGGCCAGCCCGCCGCCGATCAGCTGCTCAAGCTGCTGGCCGGTCACTGGGCGGCGGTGAAACACTACAGCGACGCCACCGTCGCCAAGGATGAGAAAGGCAAGCAGGCCGCTGTCGCCGAATTGACCAGCAATGCCAAGGCCATCGCGGCTTTCCTGGCCAAAGCCAACCCCAACTTGCCTGAAAGCACATTGGTCACCATGCTATCGGCCCACGGCGGGCACCATGTCAGTCAGATCGATCAAATCGCCGCCCATGACTATGCCGGCGAAGCCAGCACTTGGCACATGATGCGCGTTCATATACTGGCGCTGGCCGACGCGCTGACGGCGGCACTGGTCAAACAGTTCCCGGACAAATTCTGAAAACGCGCGAGGACACGCCATGCTTGAAGGACTGGGCCGCACCCAGCAGGACTTGCTCAATGCGCTGCTGCACCATGCGAGCGGCATGAGCATTGACGAGCTGGCTGAGCAATTGGCCGTCACCCGCACCGCGATTCGCCAGCACCTGGCGGCGCTGGAGGGTGTCGGCCTGGTCCTGCGCGGGGACACGCGCCCGACTGGCCGGCGTCCAGAGCAACTGTATCGGCTCACCGAGCATGCGAAGGAGTTGTTCCCCCGCCAATATCAGTTGCTGGCTAGCGTCCTGATCGACGAAGTGGCCGACATCATCGGCCCCGAGGCACTCGCGTCGCTGATGCGCAGCATGGGCCGCAAACTGGCGCTGGACCGTGAACAACAGGTGGTGGACGAAGGTAAAATCGTGCAGCACATGAATCAGGCCGGATATGAAGCCGAGGTGATCTTTCGCTCCTCGGACGACAAGGAAATCGTCGCGCACAACTGCGTGTTCCACCGCCTCGCTGCCGCTCATCCGGTGGTGTGTGAACTGGATCTGGCGTTAATTGGTGCATTGGGCGGTGGTGAGGTCGACCATACGGAATGCATGGTCCGGGGCGGGAATGTTTGCCGGTTCAAATTGCGACCGATTGAGGGTCAGGATGATGCTGATACCAACACTGCTGATCCGGCGGCTGACATATAGGAAAGGCTTCAATCGCAGGTTGCCTGATCCAAATCACCGCCGCAGCCCCCTGTGGGAGCGCCTGCTCGCGATAGCGGTGTGTCAGCTGACATTAATGTTGACTTTGCCGCCGTCATCGCGAGCAGGCTCGCTCCCACAGGGGGTACGTATCGCGATGACCAACGCCAAGACGATCAGCCCTGCCGCAACCGCAAACGTGACCCGCATGCCATTGCCGGCAAACACTGCGCCCATCGCCGAGGCGCCGGTGATCAACCCCAGATTGCGCGACAGGCTGAGCAACCCGGCAATCACACCGCGCTGATCCGCACTGACGCCCGTCATGATCAAGGTGTTGTTGGTCGCCTGAAACAACGCATAACTGGCAGTGATCACCGCGATAGGCGCGATATAGCCGGGAATGCCGAAACCCGCCGGCATGATCGACAACACCCCGGATCCCAGCGCCATGGTGGAGAGCCCGAACACAGTCATGCGCTGCGCGCCAAAACGGTCCACCAGACGACCGGCCGGAACACCGGCCAGCGCCGCTACCAGCGGGCCGACCGACAAGATCAGCCCGACCAACGCAGCGTTCAACCCTAGCATGCCCGAGAGATAAAACGGCCCGACCACCAGCGTCGACATCATCACCGTCGACACCAACGCGCTCATTGCCAGGCTTGCACTCAGTCCACGTTCACGCAACAGCGCCAACCTGATCAAGGGCGATCTGGACGTTGTCTCTACAAACAAGAAAACTCCGGCGCCGACACCAGCGACCAGCAGCAACCCCCAATGGCCCAAAGTCATGGCCAGCGCATACGTACCGAGCGTCAGCGCCAAGAGCAGCGTCCCCGGAAAATCGAAACCACGCCGCCGGACCACTGGCCGATCCGCCGGGAGGCAGCGATACGCGAGCACAAAATTCAAAACGCCCAACGGCACGTTGACCAGAAAAATCGCCTGCCAACCAAAACCGGACATCAACACGCCGCCCAGCGAAGGACCCAGCGTGGTGCCCATCGCCGACATCGTTCCGAGCAAGCCCATGGCGCTGCCGGTCTGCGCCTTCGGCACCGTGTCTCCGACAAACGCCACGGTCAGCGCCAACAGGATCGCCGCGCCAAGGCCTTTCACAGCGCGGGCGGCGACCAGCCAGCCCAACGAAGGCGCGAGCGCGCAGGCGAGCGAGGCCAGGGTGAAAATGACGATGCCGCTCAACAACAGGCGTTTGCGACCGACCAGGTCTCCGAGTCGTCCGACGCTGACGATCAACGTCGTGATCGCCAGCAGGTAAGCCAGGACAATCCACTGCACATCTTCAAACGCTGCGCCAAAGGCCTGCGCCAAGGTCGGCAAACCGGCATTGGCGATGCTGGTGTCCAGGGAAGGCATCAACATCGACAGGGAAAGGCTGGCAAGCGCCCAACGGACCGGGGTGGATGGCGTGAGGGTTTTCATGGGGGTGGCCGCTTCTGAAAGAGTGGCTTTCAGCGTATGCGCGCGGCTGATACGGCGGAAGACGCAGCGTTTGCACTTGATACCTGCACACAACGCCATGTCACGGCACTTTCGTGCTAACGTTCAGCCATGACCACACCCGATCTGAACCTGCTGATTACCCTCGATGCCCTGCTCGTCGAAGGCAGCGTGGGCCGCGCCGCCCAGCGCTTGCGACTGAGCCCATCGGCGATGAGCCGGGCGCTGGCGCGTTTGCGTGAAACCACCGGCGACCCGTTACTGGTGCGCGCCGGCCGGGGGCTGGTGCCGACGCCGCGAGCGCTTGAACTGCGCGAGCAGGTCAGCCAACTGGTGCAGCACGCCGAAGCGGTGTTGCGCCCTGCCGAGCTCCTTGATCTCAAGCACTTGGTTCGTACCTTCACCCTGCGCACCAGCGACGGCTTCGTCGAAAACTTCGGCCCGGCACTCATTGCTCGCCTCAGCGAGGAAGCACCCGGCGTACGCCTGAAGTTCGTGCAGAAACTCACCAAGGACAGCGCGCTGCTGCGTGACGGAACCGTCGATCTGGAAACCGGCGTGGTGGGCGACACCACCAGCCCCGAAGTGCGCACCCGCGCGCTGTTCCAGGACCGCTTTATCGGTGTGGTGCGCGCCGGACATGGGTTGAGCGACGGCGAGATCACTCCCGCCCGTTACGCCGCTGGCCGGCACATCCTGGTCTCGCGACGCGGGCGGGACAGCGGGCCGATGGATGACGCCTTGAAATCATTGGGACTGGAGCGAGACATCGTCACCATCGTTGGCGGTTTTTCGGCCGCACTGGCACTGGCCCGCGCCTCGGACCTGATCGCGACCGTGCCTGAGCGACATACTCAAAACCTGCGCGCCGGTTTGCACAGCTTCACCCTGCCAATCCCGACGCCACCGATCACGATCTCCATGCTCTGGCACCCACGAATGGACGCGGACTCGGCGCATCGGTGGTTGCGCGAATGCGTTCGTGAGGTGTGTGCGCAGGCCGAATAGCCTTCACTTCGACCAGATCGTTTGCGGAACGAACACCACGCCCTCGAACAACAACCGCGCGGTGCGCATCAACCCGCACCCCGCCAATTGCCCGTCCTTCAGACGCAATTCCACGGTGAATTCCCCGGTCGGATGCTCAATCGACAAACGCCGCACATCCCCTTCGCCAACACTGGCCAATCCCGTCGCGACCGAGCCTTCGATCAAACAGGCTGCGGCCACACTGACCGCGCCAAAAACACCAATGCTGGTGTGGCAACGATGCGGAATGAAACTGCGGGTGCTCAGCGCCCCGCCCGCCTGCGCCGGTGCCACCAGGCACATTTTCGGCACGTTACGTTGCCGTACATCCCCCAGATTCATGCGCGGCCCGGCTTGCAGGCGAATGGCTTCGATACGGGCCTTGAGTTCGACGTCAGCGTCCAGTTGCTCGGGGCTTTCGTAACCGCTGCAACCGAGCGCCTGGGCACGGATCAGCACCACCGGCATGCCATTGTCGATGCACGTGACGTACACACCGTCGAACATGTCCAGCGCATTGCCGGTCGGCAGCAGTGCGCCGCAACTGGAGCCGGCGACGTCTTCGAACTCGACGATCAGCGGCACGGCCTGCCCTGGCACGCCATCAATCCGCGCATCGCCCGAATAGCGCACGGTTCCATCAGGCGTGGGGACATGCGCCACGGCGATTTGCCCGGTGTTTTCCATGAAGATTCGCACCGGAGTTTCGTCGCCGGTCACCGCCACCAACCCGCGCTCGATGGCAAACGGCCCGACCGCAGCAAGAATGTTGCCGCAGTTCTGTCCGTAATCGACGCGAGCCTCTTCGACCAGCACTTGGGCGAACAGGTAATCAACGTCCGCCTCGGCGCGCGCGGAGGGTTTGATGATCGCCACTTTGCTGGTCAGCGAATCGCCGCCGCCGAGGCCGTCGATCTGACGCTTGTCCGGCGAGCCCATGACGGCCAGCAGTACCTGGTCGCGCAGCGCCGGCTGATCGGGCAAATCACTCGCCAGAAAATACGCGCCTTTGGACGTGCCGCCGCGCATCAGCAGGCAGGGAATACGGGTTTGTCCCATGCTCAGTCTCCGAGTTCGTCGAGACTGTCGATATAACGCAAGCCCTTCTCGGCCAGCCGGCCACGCATGTTGTAGATATCCAGGCCCAATTCGCCCTTGGCCAGGCGCAAGGCCTTCTGTTCTTCCAGGTCGGCGCGGGCGCGGCTGGCTTCAACGACCTGCGGCACTTCGGCGCGACGCACGATGACCACACCGTCGTCATCGGCCACCACCACATCCCCCGGATTGACCAACTGACCACCGCACACCAGCGGCAGGTTGACCGAGCCCAAGGTCTCTTTGATCGTGCCTTGGGCACTGATGGCGCGGGACCACACCGGGAAGCCCATTTCGCGCAGCGTATGGGTGTCGCGCACCCCGGCGTCGATCACCAGCGCGCGCACGCCGTGAGCTTTCAGCGAGGTCGCCAGCAAGTCGCCGAAGTAGCCATCGGTGCACGGTGAACCAGGCGCAACCACCAGGATGTCGCCGGGCCGGCATTGCTCCACCGCCACATGGAACATCCAGTTATCGCCCGGTGCGACCAGCACGGTGACCGCTGAACCGCTGATGGCGGTTCCCTGTTGAATCGGTGTGATCGACGACGCCAACAAGCCTTTGCGCCCCTGTGATTCATGAATGGTAGCGACGCCGAAACGTCCCAGCTCATTCACCAGCGATGCCTCGGCACGGGGAATGTTGCGCACCACAATGCCGGTTTTGCCGATGTGTTCGCTCATGCCAGGTTCTCCGTCACGCGTGGGAAGATGCTCTGGTAGCCCTCGCCATACACGATGTTGCGGGTCGAGGTGATCCCGACGTTACGTTTGGCTTGCACGCCACGTTGCAGGGCCACACGGGTGTAGTACTCCCACAGGTGTTCCTGACCGGCCATGCACTGGATCGCCGCGTACTTTTTGTCCCAGACATCGGTGATGTCCAGCAGCACGTCCGGGCGCCATTCGCACTGTTCTGGCTGGTGCGGCTCGAAGCTGTACACCGGCGGCGCGCCGACGATTTTTTCGCCCGGGTTGTAGCCTTCGGCCTGGGCGATGATGCGCGCCTCTTGCGTCAGGTTCATGGCCAGCGGGTGGTCGTAGTTGTAGGGATCTTTCAGCGAATGACTGAGGACGAATTCCGGCTGGACCCGGCGAAACACATCAGCCAGGCGGAACAGGGTTTCCTTGTCAGCGCGCATCGGGTAGTCACCGATGTCGAAAAACTCGACGCTGGCACCGAGAATATCGGCGGCAGCCTGCGCTTCCTCGCGGCGCGCGGCCTTGACCTTCGATTCGGTCATTTCGCCCTTGCGCCAGAGCTTGGCGGACTCGCCGCGTTCGCCGAACGACAGGCAAACGATGTGTACGTTGTAGCCCTGCTGCGCGTGCAGTGCGATGGCACCGCCCGCACGCCAGACGAAATCGGCAGAGTGTGCGCTGACGACCAGCGCGTTTTTGGATGACTCGATCATTGCGGGTGCTCCTCCTGCGTTTCGAAAGAGCATCGCACCGGGGCCCATCGTCGGAGTAATGCGTTCGAGTGTTGGAGGTATGCGTTTTTTTTATTGCCTCCTCTTCAGGGCAGAGGCATAGTCCGGCTGAACGCGGACCAGCCGAGCATGCACCCCATGGAAACCCCTGAACTTCCCAGCCTGATGCACGTGCGCGCCTTTGTCCGGGTGGCCGATCACGGCAGTGTATCCAAGGCTTCAGTGGCGCTGTTTCGTGCCCAGTCGGTGGTTACCCGCTCGATTTCCGAATTGGAGGCGCGGCTTGATGTGCCCTTGTTCGAACGGCACGCCAACGGCATGCGACTGACCGATTTTGGCGAGCGCTTGTTACCCCGCGCCCGGCGTGTGCTGGCTGAACTGGACAGCGTGCCGAAGATGTTGGGGGCTGGCGACAAACAGGCCGTCGAGCCGTTGTATCTGTTCCAGGCCCGACGCCTGCAAGTGTTCGTCAAACTCTGTGAAACGCACCATATGCAGACCGTGGCCAGCCTGTTGGGCCTGAGCCAGCCGGCCGTGAGTTCGACGCTTAAGGTGCTGGAAAGCGGCTGCGGTCAAACCCTGTTCGAGCGCACACCCCGCGGGTTGCAGCCGACCCGGGCCAGTCATGAAATCCTGTTTCCGATCCGCCGGGCACTGAACGAATTGCGTCATATCGAAACCGACATCACCGCCATTTGTGGTGCATTGCAGGGCGTGGTCCAGGTCGGCGCCCTGCCCTTGGGCCGCACACGTATCTTGCCCGAAGCGATCGTGCGCTTGATGGCCGAACACCCCGGTATTCAGGTGATCACCAATGAGAGCCCGTTTGATTTGCTGGCGACGGAACTGCGTGCCGGCGATGTCGACTTCATTTTTGGCGCCTTGCGCTCGGCAGCCTATGCCAGCGACCTGAGCGGCGAGTCGCTGTTCAACGAAGACATGGTGGTGTTGGCGCGCCGCGATCACCCGCTCGCTACGCAAGCCGATCTGCATCAGGCGCTCGGCTCCACGCAATGGGTACTGCCGCGCGCCGGCTCCCCCGCCCGAAAAATGCTTGATGACTGCTTCACCGGGTTCGGCATCGCGGCCCCACGGCCCGTGGTGGAAAGTGCTGACATGGCGATCATTCGCGGGCTGTTGCTGCGCTCGGACATGCTCGCGGCGGTGTCCGCCCACCAGCTCGAACAGGAAATTGCTTCCGGCGAGCTGTGCATCCTGCCGCTGCGGCTGAAACAGACCACCCGCGCCATCGGCCTGACTTATCGCAACGGCTGCTTGCATTCACCAGTGGCTCTGGCCTTGATGGACATGATTCGACGGGTGATTCGCGAAGAAGCAGCCCTGTAGCAGCTGGCGCAGCCTGCGTCCGGCTGCGCAGCAGTCGTGATACCTGAATGCGCGTTCTGACTGACATACATAGTCGTCTGGTTTGGCGACTGCTRCGCAGCCGGACGCAGGCTTCGCCAGCTGCTACAAAAACTGTGTAATCGCCATCGCGAGCCTGCTCGCGATGGCCGTAGCCCATCAAACGATGAGCGTTACAGCAAGCTAAGCGGATAGCTGATGATCAAACGGTTTTCATCAAACTCATTGGTGCTGTAGTCGCGACGGATGGTCGAGTTGCGCCATTTGACGTTGAAGCTCTTCAACGGGCCGCTTTGTACGGTGTAGGCCAGTTCCGACTCGCGGCCCCACTCCTTGCCATCGGTGACGGTGCCGGTGTGGATGTTGTCACCGCTGATGTAGCGGTTCATCAGCGTCAGCCCCGGCACGCCGAGTGCGACGAAGTTGTAGTCGTGGCGCACCTGCCAGGATTTTTCCTGGGCGTTGTCGTAGCTGGAGTTGTAGCTGTCGTTGGCCAGGGTGCCGCCGCTGGTGCCGTTGACGCGCATCCAGAGATCGTCACCGGTGAGTTTTTGCAGGCCGACGTAGAAGGTGTTGCCGCCATACTTGGCCGAGAGCATGGCAAACCCGGTTTTGTTGTCGAGGTCGCCGGCCAGGGCGCTGCCGTTTTCTTTGCCAATGAAATAGCCAAGGTTGGCGCCGAGGACCCAGTCGCCAATCGGCTGGCTATGGTTCAGGTTGTAATACTGTTGCTGGTAGAGGTCGCTGAGTTCTGCGTACCAGGCCCCGACCTGGGTGCGTTTGTCGTTGAATGTGTATTCGCCACCACCGAAGTTGAAACGGTCCGAAGTGAAGGCAGCGGATTTGCCGTTCATGAACATGTCTTCCATGCTCGCATCGTTACGCGGACTGTTCTGGCGGAACTGGCCGCCGTAAATGGTCAGGCCGCTGATCTCGGT
>NZ_JBFUKU010000080.1:0-21273 GCF_056400685.1 Pseudomonas sp. P5_A12
GGTCAGATCGCTTCCTTGAAAATGCCGCCGGGTTCGACGCTCAACGAAAACAGAGAACCATGAGCGACTTCGACATTGAGCAGCTGCTCACGCGGCAACCCCCGCGCTTGCGCCAGCAACAAACGCATGACCCCGCCATGGCTGATCAACAGGATCCGCTCGCCAGCATAGGCACCTATCAGTCGCTCAATGGCCGCCAGTACCCGACTGGAAAAGTCCGCCACCCGCTCCCCGTCCGGTGGCGTAAACGCATAAGGATCAGCCCAGAACAGGCCCAATCCCTCGGCATCGGTTTCCATCAACGCCGCTGCGCTCTGCCCTTCCCAGGCACCAAAGTGCAGTTCTTGCAGGTCTTTATCCAGGTGAACGGGCAAACCCAGTTGCGCGCCGAGCGCTTCGGCAAACCGCGCGCAACGCTGCAAAGGTGAGCTGACCAAACGATCCCACGGCCCCTGCTCAATCACCGCCGCGCGCATCTGCTCCCAGCCTTTTGCGGTCAGTGCATCATCGAGACTGCCACGCAACCCACCACCGAGTTCGGTCTCGCCATGTCGCAGCAGGTCTAGACGCAAGTTCATGCCGGACGATCCGCAACGGCCGCTTCGGCGAAGGTCGCCATCTGCCCGTGTAGGTCGCAGGCCAGACGCAACAACGGCACGGCCAACGCCGCACCGCTGCCCTCGCCCAAGCGCAGCCCAAGATCCAGCAACGGTTCGGCGTTCAGGGTTTCCAACACATGACGATGGCCAGGCTCGGCGCCGCGATGGCCGAACAGCAACCACTCACGACAATCAGGATTCAAACGCACTGCCACCAATGCCGCGACGCTGCAAATGAACCCGTCGACCAGCACCGCCACACCTTCCTGCGCACACGCCAGATACGCGCCAACCAGCGCGGCAATTTCAAAGCCGCCGAGGTTGAACAGCGCCTGCAATGCGTCCCCGCGCTGAGCACTGTGCAGCGCCAACGCACGCTCGATGACCTGAGCTTTGTGGCTGACGCCCGCCGCGTCCAGACCGGTGCCCGGTCCGGCCAGATGCGCCACCGGGCAATCGAGCAAGGCACAGGCCAATGCACTGGCTGCGGTGGTGTTGCCAATGCCCATTTCACCACCGATGAACAACTGCGCTCCGGCGGCGATGGCGCGCTGCACACTGTCGCGACCGGCCTGCAAAGCGAGCTCACCCTGGGCCGAGGTCATGGCCGGGCCTTTGACGAAATTCGCCGTGCCTGGGCCAACGTTCAAATGGCGGACACCAGGCAAATTCAAGGTTGGCGAGACCGTGCCCAGATCCACCACTTCAAGGGAAGCGCCCAGCTGTCGCGCCAACACGCTGATCGCCGCGCCGCCAGTGACGAAGTTGTGCAGCATCTGCCCGGTGACTTCCTGAGGAAACGCCGACACGCCTTCAGCCACGACACCATGGTCACCGGCAAAAATCGCGATCCACAGGTGATCCAGACTCGGCTTGACCTGCCCCTGCAACCCGGCAAATTGCACCGCCACCGATTCCAGTCGGCCGAGCGAGCCGGCCGGTTTGGTCAATTGCTGTTGACGCGCCTGAGCCTGTTCGACGGCTTGTGCATCGATCGGCTTGCACGGGTTCAGCCACCAGGATTGAGTCATAACGCAGTTCCTTTCAAAGTCAGGGGCAGGCCAGCGACGGTCAGGACGACACGCTGGCAGCGCTCGGCCAACGCTTGATGCAGCCAACCGGCTTCATCGACGTAACGGCGAGTCAATTCGCCCAGCGGCACAACACCCATTCCGGTCTCGTTGCTGACAAAAATGATTTCACCCGGCAACGAGGCCAGGCAGTCCAACAGGGCTTCGCGCTCAGCGTTGAGACGTTCGGCGTCGTCGAGCATCAGCAGATTGGTCATCCACAGCGTCAGGCAATCCACCAGCAGGCAACGGTTGGCGCCGGCGGTTTCACGCAGGACTCGGGCGAGTTCGATCGGTTCTTCGATCAATGCCCATTCGGCTGGACGCCGGGCGCGGTGATGGGCGACGCGGTCGTTCATTTCACCGTCAAGGGGTTGGCTGGTGGCGATGTAGGTCACGGCCAGTGCACTGTCGGTGGCGAGTTTTTCGGCCAGACGACTTTTGCCGGAGCGGGCGCCGCCAAGGATTAGTTGGAGCATGGTTCATAACCTTTTAATTGGCTGTGTGGCGACTGGTCTCATCGCGAGCAGGCTCGTTCCCACAGTTGATCGATGGTGGACACAAATTTTATGTTCACTGGAGATCCAATGTGGGAGTGAGCCTGCTCGCGATGAATTCACCTCAAATCCCGCAGAGCTCACGCAACAGCCGGGTATCCAAATGCTGCTCCACCAGATCCGCCAACCGCTCGATATCGCGCTCGCGCAATGCGTGGTAATCGACCTCCTGCACCGCCTGCAACCCCGCCCAACGCAGCAAGGCACTGCACGCCGCCGGCGACTCGAACAGTCCATGCAGATAGGTACCGAAAATCTGCCCATCCACACTTTGCGCACCATCGCAGCGACCATCGTCCAACTGCACGGCAGCATTTTCCAACGCCGGCCCGGTGGTCACGCCAGCATGGATTTCATAACCACTGACGGCAGCATTCTCCAGTGCCAGGCGACCGCGCACATTGCGCAACTGCTTCTCTTCTTCAAGCTGTGTTTCGAACGCCAGCAACCCCAGACCGGCACTGGAACCCGGTGAGCCTTCCAGACCCAACGGGTCATGCACGTGTTCACCGAGCATTTGCAAACCGCCGCAGATCCCCAGCACTTTGCCGCCATAACGCAGATGGCGACTGATCGCCGAATCCCAGCCATTGGCACGCAAATATGCGAGGTCGCTGCGTACGCTTTTCGAGCCAGGCAGGATGATCAGGTCGGCCGGCGGGATCGCCTGGCCGGGGCCGATGAATTGCAGGTCCACTTGCGGATGCAGGCGCAGTGGATCGAAATCGGTGTGGTTGCTGATACGCGGCAATACTGGCACCACGACTTTCAGCACCTGGTCTGCCTTGTCGGTCTGACGCTGATCGATGCCGTCCTCGGCTTCCAGGTGCAGGTCCATTACGTACGGCAGGACACCGATCACCGGCTTGCCGGTGCGTTCTTCGAGCCAGTCGAGGCCGGGTTGCAGCAACGCGATGTCGCCGCGAAAACGATTGATGATGAAGCCTTTGATTCGCGCCTGTTCGGTCGGCGACAGCAACTCCAGCGTGCCCACCAGATGCGCAAAAACCCCGCCGCGATTGATGTCGGCAATCAGCACCACCGGGCAATCCACCGCTTCGGCAAAGCCCATGTTGGCAATATCGCCGGCCCGCAGATTGATCTCGGCCGGCGAGCCCGCGCCTTCGACCATCACCACCGGATACGCCGCACTCAGCCGTTGKTGTGAGGCCAACACCGCTTGCATGGCGATGGCTTTGTAGTCGTGATAGGCAACGGCGTTCATTGTCGTGATGGCGCGACCATGAATGATCACTTGAGCGCCGGTGTCGCTGTTGGGCTTGAGCAGCACCGGGTTCATGTCGGTGTGCGGCTCAAGGTTCGCCGCTTGGGCCTGCACCGCTTGAGCACGACCAATTTCACCACCGTCAGCGGTCACCGCGCTGTTGAGCGCCATGTTCTGCGGCTTGAACGGCACGACACGCACGCCCTGGCGCACCACCCAGCGACACAGCGCCGTCACCAGCGTGCTTTTACCGGCATCGGACGTGGTGCCCTGCACCATCAATGTGCTCATCGGGCTTCCTTGACGTAGGTTTCAAAGGCTTGCGCCAGGCGTGTCCAGTCCGCTTCGTCGGCGGGCAAGCCAAAACGAAGACTGCTGGTGTGTGGGAACAAGCGCAGCAATATTCCCTGCCGAGCCATGAACCCATGCAGTTGCTCGGCCTGGTCGGTGATCAGCCATTGGAACAAGGCGCATCCGCCCTGAGGCTTGAAACCGAACTGCTCAAGCAGCCGCGCCAGACGCTCACTGGCTTCTTCGCTGCGCTGGCGTTGGCGGGCGTGACCTTCGGTGTCCAGCAGACAGGCCTGGCCAATCACTCGGGTCGGCCCACTGACCGCCCACGGCCCGACGTGCTCGGCGAGCAAGTTGAGCAGTTTGCGTTCCGCCAGCACGAACCCCAGCCGCACACCGGCCAGACCGAAAAACTTGCCGAACGAACGCAACACGATCAATCCGACCAGATGGATAAACGGCGCCACACTCAACTGCGGCGTGTTGTCCATGAACGCCTCGTCCACCACCAGCCACCCACCACGCGAGGCCAGCCGGCTGTGCCAGTCGAGCAGACGACTCGGGGTCAGGCTCAGGCCGGTCGGGTTGTTCGGGTTGACCACCACCAGCACGTCGAGGCTGTCGATAAAGAAGTCGACTTCCTGCTCCAGCACCTCACGCACGATGTAGCCACAACGTCGCCAGGCTTCGGCATGTTCGGCGTAGCACGGCGACAGCACGCCGACTTTGCCGGCACGCCGTAATCGCGGAAGTAGCTGGATGGCCATCTGCGAACCCGCCACCGGCAGCACTTGAGCTGCACTGTAATAATCGCAGGCCGCCTGCTCCAGGCCGTCTCCGGTTTCCGGCAAACGTGCCCAGGCGCGCAGCGGGATCTCCGGGATCGGAAACGGCCAGGGCGCCAGGCCGCTGGACAAGTCGAGCCATTCGGCTTCTGCAATTCCGTATTCGCGCGCAGCTTTGCGCAATCGGCCACCGTGCTCAAGCATAAAATTCAGCCCCCACGCAGAGAATCAGCAACCATAACCATACCCCGCGCTGAACCAATTGCCAGCCACGATCAATGGAATCAGCATCCGCTGGCACGCCTTCACCCAGTTGCGGACGCTGATGCAATTCACCGTGATAAATCGCCGCCCCGCCCAACTCGACGCCTAATGCACCGGCACCCGACGCCATTACCGGGCCGGCATTCGGGCTGTCCCAAGTTGGGCCTTGGGTTCGCCAGCATTTCATCGCCAGGCGGGTTTTCCCCAGCAGCGCGTAGGTCAACGCCACCAAGCGTGCGGGAATGTAGTTGAGGACGTCGTCGATTTTCGCCGCCGCCCAGCCGAAGCGCTCAAAGCGTTCATTGCGATAACCCCACATCGCATCCAGCGTGTTGCTCAAACGGTAGAGCACCACGCCCGGCGCACCGGCTACGGCAAACCAGAACAGCGCGGCAAACACAGCATCACTGCCATTCTCCAGCACTGATTCGGTGGCCGCACGGGCGACTTCGGTTTTATCCAGCTCACTGGTCTGGCGGCTGACCAGATAGCCCACACGTGTGCGCGCTTCTTCCAGGTCATCACTGCGCAGGGCCTTGGCCACCGGCTCGACGTGCTCACCGAGGCTGCGCATGCCAAGGGCGCAATACAGCGCGAGAATCTCGACGATCCAACCGACATAAGGCGCCCAGGACAATGCCGTGGCGAGCAAGGTCAACGGCACTACCGCGATCACCCACGCGGTGACGCCATGACTGCGCCAGCCACGACCACCGCCATTGAAACGTTGCTCGATGCGCTCGGCAAAACGGCCGAACGCCACCAGCGGATGCCAGCGTTTGGGTTCACCCAGCAGCGCGTCCAGCGCAACCGCGGCGACACTCAATAACGCCACACTCATTGACTCACTCCCCAATAATTTTCATACAGCAACTCACTGAGCGGACGCGCTTGCGCCCAGCCTTCGAGTACCAGCATTGGCGCTGGATAGAATTCCTTGACCGGTCCCAGACAAAGCACCGCCAACGGCTTGGCCCCGGCCGGCAAACCCAGCAGGTCCGCCAGTGCTTGCGGTTCGAACAGCGATACCCAACCCATGCCCAGGCCTTCGGCGCGAGAGGCCAGCCAGAGGTTCTGGATCGCACAGGACAACGAGGCCATGTCCATTTCCGGCAAGGTACGCCTGCCGAAGATGTGGCGCTCGCGATCGTCCATCAGCGCCGCGACCAGCACCTCGGCGCAGTCGTTGATGCCTTCGACCTTGAGCTTCATGAATTCGTCGGTGCGCTCACCAAGGGCTTCGGCAGTGCGGATGCGTTCTTCTTCCACCAGCGACTGGATCTTGCCGCGCAGCGCTCGGTCACTGATGCGGATGAAGCGCCAGGRCTGCATCAGGCCGACGCTGGGCGCTTGATGCGCGGCTTCGAGCAGACGGCGCAATAACTCGGGCTCAACGGTGCCGCCGCTGAAGTGACGCATGTCGCGGCGTTCGGCGATGGTGCGGTAGACCGCATCCCGTTCGGCCTGACTGAATGCGTTGTCTGTCATGACCTCATCGCGGGCAAGCCCGCTCCCACATTAGCAAGTGGTCTACCTGAAGGAATGCGGTCAAATGTGGGAGCGGGCTTGCCCGCGATGGCATCCTGACGGTCAGGCACAAACAATGCGGCTACAGCGGAGGGATTGGACGGAAAATAAAAATGCACATAAGAAGCCGTCATCCGCCCCTCACGATAAACCGCCTCCGCCCCCCGCCCACCATTCGGGCTCAGGCCTCGCGCAATCGGCTCAAGTTCGGTACTGGTCAGCGAATGGTGATACGTGTGTCCACGCAACGCACCTTCCGGCAGTTCGACCGCTTGCAAAGCCAGCGCCGCCAGACGCTTTTGCATCACCGCATCGCCTTTGAGCAAACCCACCAGTTCGGCGCGAGTGCCTTCGACATCAGTCAACGAGTCGAGCAGATACAACATGCCGCCACATTCGGCCAACAGCGGTTTACCCGCCCCATGGTGTGCGCGAATCGCATTCAGCATCGCGGTGTTTTGTGACAGCGCGACATGGTGTAATTCCGGATAACCACCCGGTAGATAAAGGCTGTCGGCCGCCGGTAATTCGCTGTCGCGGATCGGTGAGAAAAACGATAGCTCGGCGCCCATGGCTCGCAGCAAATCCAGACTTGCGCCGTAGGTAAACGCGAACGCTTCATCACGGGCCACAGCAATTCGCACACCCGCGAGCAACGGTTCGGCAGCGATTACATCCGGGGCTGCAAATTCCACCGCCGGCGGCAATGCCACTTCGCAACTGCTGGCCAACGCATCGGCCGCCGCATCCAGGCGCAGATCGAGATCATTCAGCTCACTGGCCTGAACCAGCCCCAAGTGGCGACTCGGCAATTCGATCCCGGTTTCCCGAGACAAAGCACCGTACCAGCGCAATCCTTCGGTCAGGCTGCCTTCGAGCAATTGCGCGTGACGCAAGGTGCCCACACGGTTGGCCAGCACGCCGGCAAACGGCAAGTCCGGCTGATACTTCGCCAAGCCCAACGCCAACGCACCAAAGGTCTGGGCCATGGCGGTGCCGTCGATTACCGCGAGCACCGGCACACCAAAGTGCCGCGCCAGGTCGGCGCTGGACGGCGTGCCGTCGAACAGGCCCATGACACCCTCGATGAGGATCAAGTCCGCATCACCGGCCGCTTCCCACAACAGTCGACGACTTTCCTGTTCGCCGACCATCCACATGTCCAGTTGATACACCGGCGCACCGCTGGCGCGCTCGAGAATCATCGGGTCGAGAAAGTCCGGACCGCACTTGAACACGCGCACCTTGCGTCCCTGATTGCGATGCAAACGGGCCAGTGCAGCGGTGACGGTGGTCTTGCCCTGACCGGAAGCCGGCGCGGCAATCAGGACTGCCGGGCAATGACGTGGTTGATTCACAGCTCGACGCCTTTTTGCGCTTTGATCCCGGCCTGGAACGCGTGCTTGATCACACCCATTTCAGTGACGGTGTCGGCCAGTTCAATCATTTCCGGCTTGGCGCCGCGACCGGTCACTACAACGTGCTGCATTGGCGGGCGCGCCTGCAAATCGCTGAGCACTTGATCGAGATCGAGGTAGCCGTGCTTGAGGGCGATGTTCAGTTCATCCAGCACCACCAGACCGATGGACGGATCGCTGAGCAATTCGCGGGACACTGCCCAGGCGGCTTCGGCAGCGGCAATGTCACGCTGGCGGTCCTGGGTTTCCCAGGTAAAGCCTTCGCCCATGACATGGAAACGCACTTGCTCCGGGAAACGGCGAAAGAACAGTTCTTCGCCGGTGCTGTTGCGGCCCTTGATGAATTGCACCACACCGCATTGCATGCCGTGGCCCATGGAGCGGGCGAGCATRCCGAACGCCGAACTGCTTTTACCTTTGCCATTGCCGGTCAGCACCAGCAACAAGCCGCATTCGTTCGGGGAATTGGCAATGCGTTCGTCGATCACGGCTTTTTTGCGCTGCATGCGCGCCAAATGACGTTCGTCACGATCAGGGTTATCGGTCATGGGGGAGCTCTCCGTTGAGGCTGGATAACGGCGGGCAGGCACAAGAATAGACGGCAAGAAGCCTGGCATCGCCCACCGTGATGCCGCTGGATGAATCAGGCCGGTCTCCGGGCTCATGAGCGGCTTTCGCCTGACTGCGCGCCTTCCCATGTCGAAATTGACACAGTGGCTCAAGGCGCAGTCTTCACTCATTTACCGTTGCGGGGGCAGCGCCGGGATCGTGAGGACTCGTCGTTTGACAATCGTCACTCACCGGCTTCCCTGTTTCACTCTGTCGGCCACGGCCACAGAGCACCTGAAACAAGCCGCGAAGGTTAGAGGGTTGGGGGTGGAGCGTCAAATGAAGACAAGCCGCGGCTAGCGATATATTGCGGCCGGACAATTTACTGACGCCAATCTTGCAGCACGCGGCCAGCAGTGATATCAAAGAGCCACAACCCAACAACTACACAATTAAAAGGGTGAGTAACATGCAAGGCATGATTATCAGCAATCCGAAGCTGGAATTCCTGCGACCGGTGCTGGAACGTTGGTTTGACTGTATCGACCGCTACAACACTATTCGCGGCGATAACGAAGCGCCTTACTGGCATGACGAAAAGGCCAACCTTGGCTTGCTCTCTGCCGCTGCGTGCATGACGGAAATGGTCACTCTGCAAAACACACCGACTCGAAAACAAATCGAAGAAGGCGAGCGCAACGCCCGCGCCGATCTATTTATCGCGAACGCCGAACAACGCGCCTATTTTCAAGCCACTCAACGCTGGCCCAAGGTCAACAGCCTGAACCTGACGCAGGCGCTGGTGGACATCACCTGCGACGCCAAACGCATCAGCTACGGCAGCGACCTTAAACTCGGCTGTCTTTTCGTTGCTCCGCAAAAAGCCCAGCAGAGCGCCACCCCGGAAGAACTTCAAGACATGGTCGACGACCTGCAAAAGGAACACTGCTGCGCGGTGGCCTGGTATTTCCCCTACGCCTACCGCAAGTTGCGTAACGAAGCCGGCAACTATCACCCGGGCATCGTCGTCTTGTTCAAGGAAGCGCGCGGCTGACCGGTTGAACCATCGCTGCGTTTATCTCCTCTATGAATAAGACACTGCATTCATAGGGAAGACCAGCATGCACAAGTCCCCACTCGTTCTCGTCATCGTGCTCGCCGGAGGGCTTGCCGCCTGTGGTGAAACCTCAAGCCTGAAAGTCTCCGACGGCACCGGCCCATCACCCAAGCTGCCTGAACCGAATAAAACCCTGATCCCGACGGTGAACATCGCCCCGGCGATCGGCTGGCCGGAAGGTGTGAAACCCACTGCTGCCGCAGGGACTCAAGTGGCAGCCTTTGCTGAAGGCCTCGATCACCCGCGCTGGCTCTACGTACTGCCCAACGGTGACGTACTGGTGGCCGAAACCGCTGCGCCACCCAAACCTGATGACGGCAAAGGCATTCGTGGCTGGGTCATGGGCAAAGCCATGGGCCGCGCCGGTTCTGCCGTCCCCAGCCCGAACCGCATCACGCTGCTGCGCGACAAGGACCACGACGGCATTGCCGAAACCCGTACGGTGTTCCTGGAAAACCTCAATTCGCCCTTCGGCATGACGCTGGTCGGCAATGACCTGTATGTGGCCGACACCGACCGCCTGCTGCGTTTTCACTATGAAAGCGGTGCAACGGCGATCAAGTCGCCGCCGATCAAAGTGATTGATCTGCCTGGGGGCACGCTGAATCATCACTGGACCAAAAACGTCATCGCCAGCAAGGACGGCAGCAAGCTGTACGTCACCGTTGGTTCCAACAGCAATGTCGGTGAAAACGGGCTGGACCAGGAAGAAGGCCGCGCGGCGATCTGGGAAGTGGACCGCGCCACCGGCAATCACCGGATATTCGCTTCGGGGATTCGCAACCCCAACGGCTTGGCCTGGGAGCCCCGCAGCGGCGCGCTGTGGACGGCGGTCAACGAACGAGACGAAATCGGCAGCGACTTGGTGCCGGACTACATCACCTCGGTCAAGGATGGCGGGTTCTATGGCTGGCCATTCAGTTACTACGGCCAGCATGTCGATATTCGCGTCGAGCCGCAAAATCCGGACCTGGTGGCCAAGGCCATCAAGCCGGACTACGCGGTGGGGCCGCACACTGCGTCGCTGGGCCTGACGTTCGCTGAAGGCAATACCCTGCCGACGCAATTCAAGGAAGGGGCTTTCATCGGTCAGCACGGCTCGTGGAACCGTAAACCGCACAGTGGCTACAAAGTGATTTTCGTGCCGTTCGCTGGCGGTAAACCGACGGGGCAACCGGTTGATGTGCTGACTGGCTTTCTCAATGAAGACGAAGAAGCCAGGGGCCGGCCGGTGGGCGTGGTGATCGATCAGCAGGGAGGCTTGCTGGTGGCGGATGATGTGGGGAACAAGGTGTGGCGCGTGTCCGTAGCCAAGTAACGGCAACCTCCAATCCCTGTAGGAGCCGAGCTTGCTCGGCTCCTACAGGGGGACAGCGCTGTGACTACGGATTGCGCGCCAGGTGCTGGGGCTGCAGAACGCGTTTGGCGCTCAGGYACGCCCTCTGCCAATAGGCTTTAGAGAGGCTGTCGAGTTTCACCGTGCCGCCAGTCGCGGGGGCATGCACGAAGCGGCCTTCGCCGACGTAAATCCCGGCGTGGCTGACCTGAGAGCCGCCATTGGTGGCGAAGAAAATCAGGTCGCCGGTTTGCAGGCCTTCCTTGCCCACATTGGCGGCTTGCATGCTGATCATCTCGCGCGTGGTACGCGGCAAGGAAATGCCGGCAACATCACGGTAGACGTAGCCGATCAACCCACTGCAATCGAAGCCCGAATCCGGTGTGTTGCCACCCCACCGATATGGCGTCCCCACCAGGCCGAGCGCGCGGAACAGCACGTCTTCTGCTTCGGGGGAAAAGGACTGCGGGTTACCGAAAATAATGGGCGCGCGAACCACCGGTGCAGGCGGGGTGCGGCTGGCGCAGGCGCTGAGTAGCGCTGCGAAGAACAGGAGTACGAGGCGGGCCGACATCGTCATAAGCAGAACATCCTGATCTGGCTGCGGCTTTTTCTGCCGGAAGTGCAGAAAAGAAAACCGCCTGCGCGGGGCGCAGGCGGTTTGCCATCATTAGTAGATCAGAATTCTAGCCGCTATGCGGCAAACTTCAAGTAAGACTTTAAGTTCACCTTACAATTTGTACGCTTACTTGCGAGCGGTGACCACGGTCGGGGCCATCGCAAGGGCGCGCTTGGCTTCGATGAAGGTCTTGTTCCAGTAGCTGTCACCCAGGCTATCGACCCGTACACCACCGCTTTTACGGCTGCTGGAGTGGATGAACTGGTTGTCACCCAGGTAGATTCCGGCGTGACTGACGCGACCGCGACGACCATTGGTGGCGAAGAACAGCAGGTCGCCTGGCTTCAGCGCACTGCGAGAGACCAGTGGAGCGTCCACGTTGATCATTTCGCGAGTGGAGCGTGGCAGGTTCATGCCCGCTTCTTCACGGAACAGATAACCGATGAAGCCGCTGCAATCGAAACCGGCTTCAGAGGTACCGCCGAAACGGTAACGGGTACCGATCAGGGACATGCCACGTTCGAGGATGCTGTCGGCCAGAACCGGAAGCTTGTACGACTTGCCGTCGGCAAAGTCAGCCAGTTCTTTATCAGTGGCGAGCTCTTCCTGAAAAAGAACGGAAGAAGACTGTGCGGTAGCTGCGTTTTTAACCTGCTGTTGTTGCTCTTGCTGGGACACTGGCGAGTGAGCAGCGCAACCGAACAACAGGGTGACGAGTGCGAGAGGCACGAGGGGTGCGAAGCGCTTTAGCATGGGCACGACCGTGGCTGATAGTTATAAAGAAGCCGTGACTATGCCCACTATCATCCTCATTTGCAAATTCAATCGAACTTTATGTGACTTATCGGTTTCCCGTTTACATCTAAGCACTTAAGCCCGTTTTAGACACTCGCGTAGCCTGCAACCCTGTAGGAAAGCGCACTTCCTGGCGCCTGAAATACGCCAAAACCCCTGCCAGGCTTGGGTTTTACCAGGCTTTTGTTACCAGCCCAGGGTTTCTTTCAGGAAAGGGATTGTGAGTTTGCGCTGGGCTTGAAGAGAGGCCTGATCGAGACGCTCTAGCAGCTCGAACAGCGCACTCATGCTGCGTGTACCGCGGGTCAAAATAAAATGCCCGACTTCATCAGTCAGGTGCAAGCCGCGACGCGATGCACGCAATTGCAAAGCGCGCAATTTGTCTTCATCGGAAAGCGGGCGCATCTGAAAGATCAGGGCCAGAGTCAAACGCGACTTCAAGTCCGCCAGCTTCACCGGCAATTCACGCGGTGATGTCGACGCGGCGATGAGCAGGCGACGACCGCTGTCGCGCAGCCGATTGAACAGATGGAACAGTGCCTCTTCCCAATCCGCCCGACCTGCAACCGCCTGCAAATCATCCAGGCAGACCAGTTCGTATTGTTCGAGGTTATCGAGAATGGAGATGCCACGATCAAGCAGCTCGGCCAATGGCAAGTACACTGCCGGCTCCCCCAACTGCTCGAAGCGCAGGCAGGCCGCCTGCAACAAGTGCGTACGCCCTACCCCGTCCTTGCCCCAGAGATAAATCAGGCTTTCGGTCCACCCGGCGTCGGCTTCGCATAGCCGCTCGACATAGCCGAGTGCTGCGGCATTGGCGCCTGGGTAGTAATTGATAAAGGTAGCGTCATCACGCAGACGCACACCTAGGGGCAGCTGAATCGGTTTCATGCTGACTGAACAGTTCCAAAGGAACCGTTAGTGACCTCTGTGTAAAGTTTGCGAAGTTTATACCCGTGACGCTGGTCRCACAATGCGACAGACCACAAGCAAAATCAAAGGTTTGCGTTAACACACTGGTTTCGTGACAGTTTTGTTGGCGGTGCATGTGACAGCTACGCGGGGGATGCAGGCCAACCCGGCAATGATCCGGGTTGGCCGCGACGGCCTTTCAACGAACCTTATCGCTTTGGCTCATCTGCACCGCTGTACATCTCGGAATCTTTATATAAATCATTCACATGGCGCACCAGCACCATGATCACCGCTGCCACCGGCAACGCCAGCAATACCCCCGTGAAACCGAACAGTTCGCCGCCCGCAAGAACGGCAAAAATCACCGCCACCGGGTGCAGACCGATCCGGTCTCCTACCAACATTGGTGTCAGCACCATGCCTTCCAGCGCTTGACCAACCATGAACACCGCGACGATGCCCAACATTGGATAGAGGTCGCCACTGAACTGGAACAGTCCGGCAATCAGTGCCGCGCCAATCCCGATGACAAAGCCCATGTACGGCACGATCGCGGCCAGACCGGCGATCACACCGATCAACAGCCCCAATTCCAGCCCCACCAGCATCAGGCCCGCAGAGTAGATCACCCCCAGCGCCACCATCACCAGCAATTGCCCGCGCACGAACGCCCCCAGCACTTCGTGGCATTCGCCAGCCAACAACACAGCGCGCTCTTCGCGATCACGCGGTAACAGGCTTCGGATCTTCCCCATCATCAAGTCCCAATCCCGCAGCAGGTAAAAACTCACCACCGGGATCAACACCAGATTGGCCAGCCAACCAATCAAAGCGAGACCGGACGCCGTGGCCTGACTCAACACCACACCGACGATGTCACTGGTCTGTGTCATGTGTTCGCTGATCGCAGCCTTGAGCCTGTCGAATTTCCAGAAGCCGTCCGACAACCCGAACTTCGATTGCGCCCATGGCAGTGCGGTGTGCTGCAGCCAATCGAGTATTTGCGGTGCCAGCTCATACAAACGAAACAGTTGCTTGGCCAGCAGCGGCACCAACACCAGTAGCAGCGTGGTGAAAATCAGGGTGAACAGTGCGAATACCGCCACCACGCCCCACGTTCTTGAAAACCCGGCCCTCTCCAATCGATCCACCAGCGGGTCGAACAGATAGGCCAGCAGCAGCGCCACCAGAAAAGGGGTCAGGATCGGATGCAACAGCCAGACAAACGCGCAGAGCAGAACCACTCCACCCAACCAGAACCAACGGCGCGTATCGGCCATGTACCACTCCAACTGCATCTATATAAAGAAAGAAAACCTTACCAGCGGAAGCGCAATTGCGGCGTCGGTGCCGGGGCTGGCGCTACAGCAGGCGTCGAACCCTGCACTACGGGTTGAACCGGCGCTACGGGCGCGGCTGCTTCACCGGCCGGCACTTCTTGCAACTTCGCCAGCGACAACTGCGAACGCAGTTGCTCAGCGCTGCCATTAACCCGATAAAGGATGCGATCACCGCTGACACTTTGCAGGCGCGCGCCAAACGGGTCGAGCAATCGCCCCAACGCCGCGTAACGCTCCAGGTTCATGCCCTGCACTTCCAGCAACTGCTCGCCCGAAGCGCCTGGCTTGACGACAAACCGTGGCGCCAGTCGCTGACTGACCGCCAGCATCACCGCATCGGCCACTGCGGCCTGATCCGCGCCTTGCACGCTGCCCGCTTCCTTCTTGTCGCCCATCCACAAATTCCATTTGGCCTGCCACTGACCGCCCTCTTCCCGGGCATGCACAGCCAGCAAAGCGTCTGCGTTGTAACGTTCCGATGCATTGTGCAGAGGCGTCGCGTCAGTGCCTTCCAGCGTCGGCGCTGTTGCCACCAATTGCTCACTCAGATCCGCTAGCGGCAGGCGCAATGGCAAGCCGCGGTGTTGCGCCGCTCGACGCAGAGGCGCGGCGCTGGCCTGGCCATCGCCCACCAGGTTCGAACCTTCGGTGGAGTCGTTCAGCCACCAGCCGAGGATCGACGGCCGATTCGCGCCCCACAACGACAGCCCCGCACGACGCAACGCCTGCTCGGTGGAGGCCGGGTCAAAATCAACCTTCAATACTTCCGGCGGCCCGGCCTCAAAGCCGTATTGACTGATGATTTGTTGCGGGTCCTTGCGCAGGGCCGCCAACCCCGGGCTTTGCGCCGCCTTGGGATCGCCGGTCAGGCGCAATACCAGCGTGTCCAGCGCACGCTGGGTCGCTTGATCACGCTCCTCGGGCGCTTGACTGACGACAGGTTCGCGCACCTGATAGAGACCTTTCACGGTTTCGGCATGACTGGCGAGGCTGAAAAGGGAAACACAGCTCAAACACAAAAGTTTGGAAAGAAAACGCATGGAAGATTCCTGACGACAAGAGCGGCTGGAACTGACCGCATGAAGGCATTGAGCAAGGCTGTGACCATCGCCCCGTGCAAAACATTCACCCGACCCCGATAAGTTTTTGACGCTGTCATAACGATAGACGGTTAATGGCRATACCTTATACAGCCATGTGCGATGTCACTCACGCGGGCGATAACGGTTTTTTTTTGGCCTATATGCCCCTGCTGTCGGCCTGAGGATGGCCGCTGCCCCTCAAGCCTGATAAAATCGCGCGCCTTCGCAGACCGGCAACAGCCGGGTAGTCCGAATTTCGTGTGAGGCAATCGCCCCCGTCGAATTCGGCGACCCCGCTGAACTCGGTCGTTACCCCTGAATCCCCCCTAAAGGCCTGGATCATGAGCAAGCAACCCTCCCTGAGCTACAAGGACGCCGGTGTAGACATCGACGCCGGTGAAGCATTGGTCGAACGCATCAAGAGCGTCGCCAAGCGCACTGCGCGCCCGGAAGTCATGGGCGGCCTGGGCGGTTTCGGCGCCCTCTGCGAAATCCCGGCTGGATACAAGCAGCCCGTACTGGTTTCCGGCACCGACGGTGTGGGCACCAAGCTGCGCCTGGCACTGAACCTGAACAAGCACGACAGCATCGGCATCGACCTGGTGGCCATGTGCGTGAACGACCTGGTGGTCTGCGGCGCCGAGCCGCTGTTCTTCCTCGACTACTACGCCACCGGCAAGCTCAACGTCGAAACTGCGACCCAAGTCGTGACCGGCATCGGCGCAGGCTGCGAACTGTCCGGCTGCTCCCTGGTCGGCGGCGAAACCGCTGAAATGCCTGGCATGTATGAAGGCGAAGACTACGACCTGGCCGGCTTCTGCGTCGGCGTCGTGGAAAAATCCGAAATCATCGACGGTTCGAAAGTCGCTGCCGGCGACGCCTTGCTCGCCCTGCCGTCTTCCGGCCCGCACTCCAACGGCTACTCGCTGATCCGCAAGATCATCGAAGTGTCGGGTGCTGACATCGAAAACATCCAGCTCGACGGCAAACCGCTGACCGACCTGTTGATGGCCCCGACCCGCATCTACGTGAAGCCTTTGCTCAAGCTGATCAAGGACACCGGCGCTGTCAAAGCCATGGCCCACATCACCGGTGGTGGCCTGCTGGACAACATCCCGCGCGTTCTGCCAAAAGGCGCACAAGCGGTGGTTGACGTAGCGAGCTGGACCCGTCCTGCCGTGTTCGACTGGCTGCAAGAAAAAGGTAACGTCGACGAAAACGAAATGCACCGCGTGCTGAACTGCGGCGTGGGCATGGTGATCTGCGTGGCTCAAGAGCACGTTGAAACCGCGCTGAACGTATTGCGTGAAGCGGGCGAGCAGCCTTGGGTCATCGGTCAGATCGCTACCGCTGCCGAAGGCGCGGCCCAGGTTGAACTGAAGAACCTCAAGGCTCATTAATGTCCGTCACCTGTGATGTCGTGGTGCTGCTCTCCGGCACCGGCAGTAACTTGCAGGCCTTGATCGACAGCACGCGGACCGGCGACAGCCCGGTTCGCATCGCTGCGGTGATTTCCAACCGCGCCGATGCTTATGGCCTGCAACGCGCCAAGGACGCGGGTATCGACACCCGCGCCCTGGATCACAAGGCTTTCGAAGGCCGCGAGGCCTTCGATACCGCAATGATCGAACTGATCGACGCGTTCAATCCCAAACTCGTGGTACTGGCCGGTTTCATGCGCATTCTCAGCGCTGACTTCGTGCGCCATTACGCGGGTCGCCTGCTCAATATCCATCCGTCACTGCTCCCTAAATACAAAGGGTTACACACTCATCAGCGCGCGTTGGAGGCCGGCGACACCGAGCACGGCTGCTCCGTCCACTTCGTCACCGAGGAACTCGATGGCGGACCACTGGTCGTACAAGCAGTAATACCGGTAGAGTTGCAGGATTCGCCGCAGAGTCTGGCGCAGCGAGTCCATGCCCAGGAACACCTGATCTACCCGTTGGCTGTACGCTGGTTTGCCGAAGGTCGGTTATCACTTGGCGAACAAGGTGCTTTACTGGATGGGAAGCTACTCGCGGCCAGCGGCCACTTGATTCGAACCTAGGAGATATTATGCGTCGCGCCCTGCTCTTCGCTTGCGCTCTGCTTGCCTTGCCTCTGGCACAGGCTGCAGAACTACAACCTTTCTCCGCCAGTTACACCGCCGATTGGAAACAGCTCCCCATGAGCGGCACGGCTGAACGCAGCCTGACCAAGGAAGCCAACGGTGTCTGGAAGCTCAGCTTCAAGGCATCGATGATGATCGCCAGCCTGACGGAAGAAAGCACCCTGACCGTGGACAAGGACACCCTGCTGCCTCAGTCCTACCGCTTTGAGCGTGGTGGCCTGGGTAAAGCCAAAAAGGTTGATCTGGATTTCGACTGGACCACCAAAATGGTCACCGGCACCGATCGTGGCGACCCGGTCAAGGTTCCATTGAACCGTGGCATGCTCGACAAGTCCACGTATCAACTGGCCCTTCAGGAAGACGTCGCCGCCGGCAAAAAGAGCATGAACTATCAGGTCATCGATGGTGGCGAAGTCGATACCTATGACTTCCGCGTACTGGGCTCAGAAAAAGTCGACACCAAGGCCGGCCAGATCGATGCGATCAAAGTCGAGCGCGTGCGCGACCCGACACAAAACAAGCGCATTACCGTCATGTGGTTTGCCAAGGACTGGGATTACCTGCTGGTCCGCCTGCAACAAGTTGAAACCGACGGCAAGGAGTACAACATCATGCTCCTCGACGGAAAGGTCAACGGTAAGGCGGTCAAAGGCAGCTAAACCGGGCTTGACACGAAAATCCGGAATCCGCTAAGGGTTCCGGATTTTTTTGCCTGCCGAAACTCAAATCCGCGCCAACGCCTGCGCCAGATCGGCGCGCAAGTCGTCAACGTCCTCGACCCCCACGGACAATCGCACCAGCGCATCGCCGATGCCCAGTTGCGCACGGGTGTCGGCGGGGATGGTCGCGTGAGTCATGATCGCCGGATGCTCGATCAGGCTTTCCACCCCGCCCAGGCTTTCCGCCAGCGCAAAGATCTGCACACTCTCCAGAAAGCGCTTGGCGCCTGCCAGATCACTGTTCAGATCGAGTGAAATCATCCCGCCGAAACCGCGCATCTGTTGGCGCGCCAGTTCGTGCTGCGGATGTGATGGCAATCCCGGGTAGTAGACGCGCGCCACCTGCGGCTGTTGTTCCAGCCATTGCGCCAACGCCAGGGCGTTGCTGCAATGGCGCTCCATGCGCAGTGCCAGGGTTTTCACGCCGCGCAGGGTAAGAAAGGCGTCGAATGGACCGGCGATGGCGCCCACTGCGTTTTGCAGAAAGCCCAATCGCTCGCGCAACTCCGCATTTTGCCCGACCACCGCGATGCCGCCGATCACGTCGGAATGCCCGTTCAAATACTTGGTGGTCGAATGCACCACGACATCGAAGCCCAGTTCCAGCGGGCGCTGGATCGCCGGGCTGGCGAAGGTGTTATCGGCCACGCAAATGATGCCGCGCAGACGGCAGATGCGTGCGATGGCGGCGAGGTCAGTGAGGCGCAGCAACGGATTGCTCGGCGTCTCGACGCAGACCATTCGTGTGTCGTCCTGCAACGCCGCTTCGAAGGCCGCCAGGTCCGTCAGATCAACGAAGCTGAAACGATGCCCGGCGCTGCGCCGACGCACTTTGTCGAATAGGCGAAACGTACCGCCATACAAATCATTGCCCGAGACGATATGCGAATCGGCATCAAGCAGTTCGAGTACCGTGGAGATTGCCGCCAGCCCGGACGCGAACGCGAAGGCCTGGGTGCCGCCTTCGAGATCCGCCACGCAGCGTTCCAGCGCCCAGCGCGTCGGGTTGTGCGAGCGCCCGTAGTCGAGGCCTTTGTGCACGCCGGGACTTTGTTGCAAATAGGTAGAGTTGGCGTAAATCGGCGGCATCAACGCCCCGGTGGAAGGGTCCGGCGCCTGCCCGGCATGGATCACGCGTGTGGCAAATCCATGTGGCGCAGCCTCTTTATCGTGACTCATGTCAGGGATCTCCGTAGATGATTGAGTAGGTCGAAGCGGGTAATCAGTCCGTGGAAGCCCGAGGCATCGGCAATGATCGCCACCAGCCCACGGTCGAGCTCCGCCTGAAGCTCAGCCAGACTGGCAGCGGCAGGCAGGGTTTGCAGCTTGTCGGTCATTGCGCTGGCGACCGTCAAACGGAAGTGCGAGGCGTCCTGGTGCACCCCCAGCAGAATGTCGGACTCGTCGATCACACCGACCAGCCGCTGGCCGTTCATCAGCACCGGCAGTTGTGACACGTCGGCCAAACGCATGCGCTGGAAAGCGGTCAGCAGCGTGTCGTCCGGGCCGACGCTGATCACTCGACCGTCCTCGAAACGGCGCGAGATCAGGTCGCGAAGATCGCCGTAGTGCTTGTATTGCAGCAAGCCCTGATCGTTCATCCACTGATCGTTGTAGACCTTCGACAGGTAGCGCGTGCCGGTATCGCAGACAAAGCTCACGACCCGTTTCGGCTCGGTTTGCTCGCGGCAATAACGCAGCGCCGCCGCCAGCAATGTGCCGGTCGACGAGCCGCCGAGAATGCCCTCGGCGCGCAACAGTTGGCGGGCATGATCAAAGCTTTCTTCGTCACTGATCGAATACGCGTGGCGCACACTCGACAGGTCGGCAATCGAGGGAATGAAATCTTCGCCAATGCCTTCCACCGCCCAGGAACCGGGTGTGCCAAGGGTGCCACTGCGACTGTATTCGGCCATCACCGAGCCGACCGGGTCGGCCAACACCATGACCAGATTCGGCTGCACGCGGTTAAAGAAGCGGGTCAAGCCAGTCAACGTGCCGGCCGAACCGACACCGACGACGATGGCATCCACATCATGTTGGGTTTGCGCCCAGATCTCGGGCGCGGTACTGCATTCGTGGGCCAGCGGGTTGGCCGGGTTGTTGAATTGATCGGCAAAGAAGGCGTCGGGAATTTCCTTTGCCAGCCGTGCAGCCACATCCTGGTAATACTCGGGATGGCCCTTGCCGACATCGGAGCGGGTGATGTGCACCTCGGCGCCCATCGCCTTGAGGTGCAGGACTTTCTCGGTGGACATCTTGTCGGGCACTACCAACACCACTCGATACCCCTTGGCCCGGCCGACCAGGGCCAAGCCCAGGCCGGTGTTGCCGGCAGTGGCCTCGACGATGGTGCCACCAGGTTGCAAACGACCATCGCGCTCGGCGGCGTCGATCATCGCCAGGCCGATGCGATCCTTGATCGATCCGCCGGGGTTTTGTGATTCGAGCTTGAGGAACAGCGTACACAGACCGGTATCGAAGCGACTGACACGCACCAGCGGCGTGTTACCGATCAGCTCAAGGACGGCGGGGCGGGATTCGTTGGGCATGTCGTCACCTTGCTGTGGTTTTCGCACTGGATGGACACCAACCTGCGGCGCGTCATTGTGTTCGGTCGCAGGCATTACCTCGCTTGGACCATAGGCCGCGATGGCGTCATTCGCAACCGCGCGCGGCCGGTCGGTCGCCCGGAATCCATTCAGCGAGCAGGCAGGAATCCATAAGAAAGTGGAACGCGCCCGTGGAGGAATGCTCTATAACTTCAAGGTCTTTTTTGACCGAACGACTTTTCCAGCCTGGGAGGCTTTCCATGACCGTTACCGTCAACACCATTTCCGCCGAAGGTTTTCGCCACAGCGTTCAAATCGATGAGCACGAACTGTTTGCCGACGTGCCGACCTCTTCCGGCGGCGAGGGTTCTGCGCCAGAACCTCACGACTACTTCGATGC
>NZ_JBFUKU010000081.1:0-21181 GCF_056400685.1 Pseudomonas sp. P5_A12
TCCGCCGTGCAGCGCCGACCACACTGCCTTCATCGAGCAAAGCGTCGAGGGCGACCAACAGGTTCATGTCCGGGAGCTGCATGCTGAGCACTCGTGGCTGATCTGGATTGATTCAGGCGCAATGCTAGCAAACATCCCCCAATTAATGTGGTGGCTGGGCTGGCCCCATCGCGAGCAGGCTCRCTCCCACAGTGGATCTTCAGTGGATGCAGACTATGTGATCGACACATAACCCCTGTGGGAGCGAGCCTGCTCGCGATGGGGCCAGCCCAGCCACCACATTAATTGGGGGATGTTTGCTAGCATTGCGCCTGAATCAATCCAGATCAGCCACGAGTGCTCAGCATGCAGCTCCCGGACATGAACCTGTTGGTCGCCCTCGACGCTTTGCTCGATGAAGGCAGTGTGGTCGGCGCTGCACGGCGGATGAACCTCAGCCCGGCGGCCATGAGCCGCACGCTAACGCGGATACGCGAGGCCATCGGCGACCCGATCCTGGTGCGTGCCGGTCGTGGTTTGGTGCCGACCCCCAAGGCGCTGGAATTGCGTGAGCAGGTGCGCGATGTGGTGGAGCAGGCCGCGTTGCTGTTTCGCTCGGCCGATGTGGTAGACCTCGGTTCGTTGCGCCGGCGGTTCAGCATCCGCGCCAATGACTTTTTCGTCGGCGTCTATGGCGGCAAGCTTTTTGACACGATGGAGCGCCAAGCGCCGCATTGTGAATTGCGCTTTGTGCCCGAAGGCGATGGCGATGATGAAGCGCTGCGTGAAGGGCGGATCGATTTAAGTGTGAGCAACAATCGTCCCGTCATGCCGGAAGTGAAAGTGCAGAACCTGTTCTCTACGCACTTTGTCGGCTTGGTGCGCGAGGATCATCCTCTGTTCGATGACGAGATTACCGCCGAGCGATACGCCGGTTTTTCTCATATCAGCATGTCCCGTCGCGGTATCGCTCGCGGGCCGATCGACACGGCACTCAACGCTTTGGGGCTGGAGCGGCGGGTGGCGGTGATTGCGCCGAGCTTCCATGCGGCGATGTTCGCGCTGCCGGATTCCAATCTGATTCTGCCGGTGCCCAAGGAAGCGCTGCTAAGCGTGCGGCGGTTGGGCTTGAAACTGCGCTCGTTCACGCTGCCGATTCCGCTGCCCACCCTGATGCTGACTCAGGCCTGGCACCCCAGGTTTGACAATGACCCGGCTCACCGCTGGCTGCGTCAAACCCTCAAGACCTGTTGTGAAGAGACGTGGCTAGAGGCGCAACCCACCTGAAATTTGTTCCACAAGGGTTTTTGTATTGTTGCGTCTGGCGCATTTATAACCTGTCGATAAGTCAATTTTCGTCAGTCCTCGCACTTCTTAGAATGCTTCGGTACTAAAACCCCGGAGCAAGCAGTAATGACTTCCCTCATGGTCACGGCACCCCTCGCCGCGACCTCTCCAGCCGCCGTCACGCCACCGATCTTCGGCCCACGGATCATTATCGGTCTGGTGGGCGTGTTGTTGGCGGTGCTGGTCTCGGGACTGAACGAGATGGTGACCAAGGTTGCCCTGGCGGACATTCGCGGCGCGTTGGCCATCGGCTACGACGAAGGCACCTGGTTGGTCGCCAGTTACACCGCGACCTCGGTGGCGGCCATGGCGTTTGCGCCATGGTGCTCGGTGACGTTTTCTTTGCGGCGTTTCACTCTCTGCGCCATTAGCGTCTTCACGTTGTTAGGCGCGTTGAGTCCGTTCGCCCCGAACTACGAAAGCCTGCTGGTCCTGCGCACGTTGCAAGGTCTGGCGGGCGGCGCGTTGCCACCGATGTTGATGAYCGTGGCGCTGCGATTCTTGCCGGCCAATGTGAAGCTCTATGGCTTGGCCGGTTATGCCCTGACAGCCACCTTCGGCCCCGGCCTCGGCACGCCATTGGCCGGGTTGTGGACCGAGTATGTCGGTTGGCAATGGACGTTTTGGCAAATCATCGTGCCGTGCCTGATCGCCCTGGTGGCGGTGGCTTACGGTTTGCCACAGGACCCGCTGCGCCTGGAGCGCTTCAGGCACTTCAACTGGCGCGGTCTGCTGCTGGGGTTTCCGGCGATCTGCATGCTGGTGATCGGCGTTCTGCAGGGAAATCGGCTGGACTGGTTCGAGTCGAGCCTGATTTGCGGATTGCTCGGCGGCGGACTCGTGTTGTTGGTGCTGTTCCTGATCAATGAATGGTCGCAACCGATTCCATTTTTCAAGATGCAGATGCTCGGCATCCGCAACTTGTCCTTCGCCTTGCTCACCTTGGCCGGGGTGCTGGTGGTGTTGCTGGCGGTGATCATCATTCCGTCCGCTTATCTGGCGCAGGTGCAGGGTTATCGCCCCATCCAGACGGCGCCGATCACGCTGTTGGCGGCGTTGCCGCAGTTGATTGCGCTGCCGTTGGTGGCGGCGTTGTGCAACTTGCGATGGGTTGATTGCCGCTGGGTGCTGGGTATTGGCTTGAGCATGTTGGCGCTGTCTTGCATCGGCGGTTCACAGCTGACGTCAGCGTGGATTCGTGACGATTTCTACGGGCTGCAATGGCTGCAAATCTTCGGACAGCCGATGGCAGTGCTGCCACTGCTGATGCTCTCGACCGGCAGCATTTCACCAATGGAAGGACCGTACGCCTCGGCCTGGTTCAACACCGTGAAAGGCCTGTCAGCGGTGATCGCTACCGGCGTCATTGAGGCGTTGACCACGTCCAGGCTGCACTTCCACTCGACCATGTTGGTGGACAACCTCGGTAATTCGCCACTGGCCGACAGTGACAGCGCAGGTCTCGCCCATCGACTGCATGAGCAAGCCGTGGTGCTGACTTCTTCCGATCTTTATCTGTGCATGGCGGGCGTCGCACTGGCGTTGATCCTGCTGATTTTCTGGCTGCCGACGCGGGTTTATCCACCGCGCGCGCCGACTTGATCGCTTCACTGAAATAGAAGGCTTTTATGACGATTCAAACAAAGCAAAAAGTGGCTGTCGGTGTCGCCACGGTTTTGGCGGTCGGCGTGCTGATTTATCTGCTGACGCCCGGCCTTTTCGGTCAGCGCACGCAGCAAAAAACCAATGATGCCTTTGTCTCGGCCGACTTCACGCTGGTGGTCCCGCGCGTGGCCGGGTTTATCAAGGACGTGCTGGTGGAAGACAACCAGCAGGTCAAGGCTGGTCAGTTGCTGGCGTTGATCGATGATCGTGATCTGCGAGCCGCGGCCCAAGCGGCTGATGCCGAAACCCTGGTGGCCAGGGCGCAGTTGCAAAATGCCCGGGCGACCCTTGAGCGCCAGGCTTCAGTGATCGCTCAGGCTCAAGCCTCGGTGGTATCGGCCAAGGCTGAAATGGCCTTCGCCGAGCATGAGTTGAACCGCTACAACCACCTGGCTGGCGTTGGGGCCGGTACGGTGCAGAATGCTCAGCAAGCGCGCACGCGTATCGACCAGGCTAACGCGCGGTTGGCCAATGCAACGGCAGTGCTGTCGGCGGAACGCAAGCAGGTGGACATCCTGACCGCCCAATGCGACGCCGCGGAAGGTGGATTGAAACGGGCGCAAGCTGCCCTGGAAATCGCCAGTTACGAGCTGTCTTACACGCGCATTGTTGCGCCACAGGACGGCATGGTCGGCGAGCGCGCCGTGCGAGTTGGCGCCTATGTGACTCCGGGCAGCAAGATACTGGCAGTGGTGCCGCTGGCACAGGCTTACGTGGTCGCTAATTTTCAAGAAACTCAACTGACCAACGTACAACCGGGGCAGAACGTGCAGGTACGGGTCGACAGCCTCGGCGGTGAAGCCCTGAACGGTCGGGTCGAGAGCATTGCCCCGGCGACGGGGGTGACATTCGCCTCGATCAAACCGGACAACGCCACGGGAAACTTCACCAAGGTAGTGCAGCGAATTCCGGTAAAAATCGTTCTGGAGCCGGGGCAGGCATTGGCTTCGCGGTTGCGAGTGGGAATGTCGGTGGAGGCGAGTATTGATACTGCAAGCGCGGTGTCGCATGAGGTGACTCAGCGATGAAAATGTTTGGCTCGGCAGACGTCATCGCGAGCAGGCTCGCACCCACCTTGAATYGGTTCAATGCACACAATCTCTGCCCAAAAGGAGGTCCCCTGTGGGWGCGAGCCTGCTCGCGAAGAGGCCGGTGGTCTCAACTCACCTTTTGCACCTTGCTGATCATGAGCCTGTCAGCCTGCACCGTAGGCCCCGACTTCCAGAAACCTCAAGCACAACAAATCACCGAGTGGTCGAAACCAGCTAAATCCGCCGCCAGTGAAACGGTCACAGTCGACATGAACGAACGCTGGTGGGAGGTCTTCAACGACCCCAAACTTACCGCACTGACGCAGCGCGCCCTGACCGACAACCTTGACTTGAAACTCGCCAGCAGCCGCTTACAGCAAAGCCGCGACGCGCGCCAGGTGATCACCGCCGACCGTTATCCCAGCACGGCGGCCGCTGGCAGCTATGGACGCAAACGTTACAGCGGCGAAGGCTTGAACGACCCATCGGGACATAACGGTGACTCGGCATTCAACCTGTGGGACGCCGGCTTCTCTGCGTCTTGGGAGCTGGATTTCTGGGGGCGCGTGCGCCGGCAAACCGAAGCCGCTGACGCCACGCTTGAAGTGGCCGAAAACGATCGTCGGGGTGTATTGCTGTCGGTGCTCGCAGAAACCGCTCAGGACTACATTCAGCTGCGCGGCGTGCAAAGCACTCGGGCCGTCACCGAACAGAACCTCGATGTCGCCCGCCACAGTTTGAAGCTCTCGCAACTGCGCCTGGCCGACGGTGTTGCCACTGATCTGGACGTCGCCGAAGCCGCCGCTCAAGTCGCTGCCATCGAATCGCGCCTGCCCGAGCTGGAGCAGCGCCAGTCGCAACTGATCAACGCGTTGAGCCTGTTGATGGGCGAACCGCCGCAAGCGCTATACGCCGAGTTATCCACAGAGGCGCCCGTGCCGCAGACCCCGCGACAGGTCGCTATCGGCCTGCCGTCGCAACTGGCCGAACGCCGCCCGGATATCCGCCAGGCAGAAGCGCAGCTGCATGCCGCTACGGCGAGTATCGGCGTGGCCAAGGGTGACTTCTACCCGCGGATCACTCTGTCAGGCAACGTGGGCTCACAAGCCATGCAGCTCAGCGATTTAGGTTCGTGGGGCTCGCGGTCGTTCGGCATCGGCCCGCAATTCAGCCTGCCGCTGTTTGACGGCGGTCGTCTGCGCGGCGTGCTGAACTTGCGTGAAGCCCAGCAACAGGAAGCCGCCATCGCCTACCAGCAAACCGTGTTGCGCGCCTGGCATGAAATCGACGATCAACTGACCGCCTATAACGCCCGTCAACTGCGACGCGACAGCCTTGCCGAAGCCGTCCGCCAAAACCAGATCGCCCTGCGCACTGCGCAGCAGCAATACACCGAAGGCGTGGTGGACTTCGTCAATGTGCTCACGGTGCAAGGTGCGTTGTTGGCGACTCAGGAACAGTTGGTGGAGAGTTCGACCGGGGTGTCGCTGGCGATGGTGGGGTTGTACAAGGCGTTGGGCGGGGGTTGGGAGTCGGTGTATCCGGTGGTGGAGAGGTCGCAGCCTTAACTCACTCGTGTAAATCTGGCTGGTCTGTCTTTAAAGCTTTCGACGCGTTAGAGCAGCCAGCAGGCTGCTCAACTAGCAAAGTTTTCGATTTTTATCTGACCATCTGGAAAAGTAGCGATTATTTCAAGTTCACCGCCCATTGCACGGATGTAGTTACGTAATGTGCTTATGTACATATCCGTGCGACGTTCCATCTTTGAAATTGCTGCTTGATTAATATGCAGCGTTTCAGCGAGCGTGGCCTGGCTGAGCGCTTTGGCCTGACGCAATTCGTGTAATGGCATTTCCTTGATGTGTTGTTCATAAATCGACTCGGCGCGCGCCCGGGATTCGGGTGTCATCCGCGCTTCAAGTTCGGCAAATTTCTTAGCCATTGTTGTGACCCTCTTTGCGCAATGTGTCGAGATGCTCATCGTACAGCTGATCGGCCAGCGGTACATTGACTTCATACCATCGATCCTGACCGGTTTTATCACCACCAATCAACAACAAAGCACACCGCCTGGGATCAAATGCGTAAAGGATGCGATAAGGACGTCCCGCGTGTTGAACCCGTAATTCCCTGAGATGGCCGTGCCGTGAGCCGTTTATGCCAGAACTGTGGGGAAACTTCAGCGCCGGGCCGAACTGGCCCAGCAGCTTTACGCTTGCCGCCACAGAACTCTGCTCGCTTTCGCTTAGCTCTGCCCACCAGTCGCCGAACTCGTCGGTAAATTCAATATCCCAATTCATGACACGGAATATGCACTCAATGGAATATTCCTTCAGGGTTATATTTTCGATGTATTGAATCAATTTGCCCGGCGAAATCTGACCAGCTTCTTCGATTCTCTAATTAAGTGGCTGCTCCGCGCTTGACGCGCACCCGAACGGTCATAGCCTGCGCTCATCTGGCTGGGAGAGTCAGTCGCGAACGTCATTAGTCGTAAAGCCAGCATCGACGACGAACCTGCACCGTCTTACAGTGATCCATAAGCTTCATGATCTCGGGCCAGTGCGAGGGGAGGCAATGGAAGCGCGCAGAGAAACATCACTTGGCGGCACTCAGGATCCGCACGCAGTGCCCGGTGGCTGGGCGGTTGTGCAGCGTTGGTTGCGGTGGGCGCAGGAACACTGGCTGTTGCCGATTCTGGCGTTAGCCGCTTTGGTGCGTTTCTACGATCTGACGGCGTCGGCCATCTGGGGCGACGAAGGGTCAAGCTTACTGATGAGCCACTACTCAGTGGCTGAAATATGGGTGCATGCGGCCCGTGATGTGCACCCTCCACTGTATTTCGTGCTGCTGCATGGCTGGATCGACTTGTTCGGCGACGGTATTTTCTCGATCCGCTGTCTCAGCGCTCTGCCTGGAATCGCCACGGTATGGCTCGGCGTCTGGCTGATGGACTTGATCGCCACCCGGCGTGCCGCATTGCTGGCGGGTTTTCTGCTGGCGTTGCTGCCGACGGCGGTGCGCTACAGCCAGGAAGTGCGGATGTACTCGCTACTGGGTCTGTGGCTTATCGGCGCCACGATTGCGCTGGTTTACTGGATCAGGCAGCCCCGGCGCACACGCTATCTGGTGGCGTATGTGCTACTGATGAGCGCGGCGTTCTACACCCATTACTTCACCGCCCTGTGCGTGCTGTGCCACTGGCTGTATCTGGGGATGATTCGTGTACTGCCAGGACATCGTTTGCGCAGTATTCAGCGCCCCGACTGGTGGTTGGCGAACGTGGCAATCGTGCTGCTTTACCTGCCGTGGGTGCCGAACCTGATCGATTTGATCCAACACATGGATCAGCTCAAAGCCAATGGCGATGTGGGGTGGGAGTTGCCGGTCACGCTCAGCTCGTTGCCGTCGATGATCTGGTCGTTGCTGACCCAAGACGATGGCGAAAACCTGCCGACGCTTTTGTTTATCGCGCTGCCGCTGGCAATGCTGGTCATTACTGGCGTGGCGCTGGCGCGCGACCGCAGTGTCATTCGCGGCAGTGTGCTGCTTGTAATGTATACGGTGTTCCCGATGCTGTTGGTGTTTGGCGTTTCATTTATCTCGCCGGTGTTCATTGAACGCTACCTGACGGCCTATGCACTGGGGTTGCCGATGATTGCCGCACTGGCCATTGATCGCCTGTACTCAGGCTTTCGGGTGCTGGCGCTGACCGTACTGGTGCTGTTTGTCGGCGTCGAACTGGTCGGTTTGAAGAACAACACCTCGGTCGATCCCAACAATCAGATCAACGTATTGGTCGACTACGTTAACCGGCATTTTGCTGCGGGCGACCGGATTGTCACCAGCGACATGCTCTGGTACCTCCCCTACGTTTACTACAATCGCACCGACACCCAACCGCTGCTGTACACCCCACTGTTGGCCAATGGTGGGGCGAGCCGGCCAAACGCCTATGGTTTCGGCACGCTGGTCACCCGGGACATTTATCTGGACCGCCTCGACAGCTTGCCCAAAGGCACTGGGCGTGTGTGGCTGATCGGCACCGTCGGTGCGCCGGACGAGTTTGCGCCGCTGCCATCGGGCTGGCAGAACGCTGGCGAAACGCGGGCAGGATGGGTTAACGCGCGCTTGTTTGTGCGGCATTGAAACGGTTGGCAACTGATGCAATTGCGAATTTTCACGACTTCGACGACAAATCCGCCATTCCCTTGAGCAACTCGATCGGCAGGGGAAAGACGATGGTCGAACTCTTGTCCCCGGCGATCGAGCTGAGCGTCTGCATGTACCGCAGTTGCATGGCCCCAGGTTGACGGCCGAGCATTTCGGCTGCCTGCATGAGTTTTTCCGAGGCCTGCAATTCACCTTCGGCATGGATCACTTTGGCCCGTCGTTCCCGTTCGGCTTCGGCCTGTTTGGCGATGGCGCGGACCATCGATTCATTGAGGTCCACGTGTTTGATCTCGACGTTGGCAACCTTGATGCCCCAGGCATCGGTCTGGGCGTCGAGCACTTGCTGGATGTCGATGTTCAACCGCTCGCGCTCGGCCAGCAGTTCGTCGAGTTCATGTTTACCGAGTACCGCTCGCAGTGTGGTCTGGGCCAATTGGCTGGTGGCTGAGAGGAAATCTTCAACCTGAATGATCGCCTTCTGCGGATCGAGCACGCGGAAATACAGCACCGCATTGACCTTGACCGAGACGTTGTCGCGGGTGATGACGTCTTGCGGCGGCACATCGAGGACGATGGTCCGCAGGTCGACGCGGACCATTTGCTGGACCACCGGGATCAGCAGGATCAAACCGGGGCCCTTGACCTGCCAGAAGCGTCCGAGCTGGAATACCACGCCGCGCTCGTATTCGCGCAGGATGCGAAAGGTCGACCCTGCCAGTGCAATCAGTAAAAGCAGTAGCGCGGCGAAACCTACTTGCAGGCCCATAACTATTCTCCCACCGGCGCCGCATCAGCCGCGGCCACTTGCAACAGTAACCCTTTTCGCGCCACCACCCGGACGTGTTGCCCCGGTTGCAGCGGTGTCGAGCTTGAAACCTGCCAGCGCTCCCCTTGCAGATGCACCCAGCCGTTACAAGCATTGCCGGGCTGTAACGACAAGACAGGTGTCACGCTGCCCAGCAATCCGGCATCGCCGCTGACCGTGCGGCGCGGTCGGGTTTTCAGGGCGCGAACCAGCAGGAAAATCAGCAGCAGGGCACTCACCAGCCCCAGGCCTATCATCAAGGGAACAGGCATCTCGGAGTTGGTCAGAATTACCGCGCCGATCACGAACATCACAATGCCGCCCAAACCGATCACGCCGTAATTGGGCAACGCGGCCTCGGCGATCAGAAAAGCGATGCCAAAGGTGATCAACCAGATCCCGATCGGGTTTGGCATCAGCAGCACAACGGTATCGGCTGCGTACACCGATCCGCTCAACGCCAACAGCAGCGCAACGGCACAGCAACGAGTATTCACTTGACCCTCCGCGAGAGTCATCAGGTGGCTCTGTATACAGTTTAGTTGAGCCCCGGCGTATCTGATTTCTGCTCACTTTTCGGCGGCGTCCGATGGGCGGATTTCCCGCCGGAATGTGCCGGCAGGCCTAGACTTTTAGTACGAAGAAAAGCGTTAACCATCGTCCGCCCGTCACTGGTGCGGACACCGAGGTGCATCATGCGTATGGCAAAAACCGTGCAGAGAAGCCTGGAAACGGCTCACTGCGAATATGACATCGTCACCCACCCCCATTCGGCCAGCAGCCTTGAAACGGCACGGCTCGCGGGTATTCCTGCCGAACGGGTGGCCAAGTCGGTCATCCTCGACGATCACCATGGGCATTACCTGATGGCCGTTCTGCCTGCCAGCCGTCACCTGGACCTGAGCAAAGTCCGCAGCAGCGGCGAATGGCAAGTTTCCCGGGAAAGCAATCTGGCGCATCTGTTCGATGATTGCGAACGCGGTGCTGTGCCTGCACTGGGTGAGGCCTATGGGCTGGACGTGGTCATCGACCCGCTGGTGAGCCGGCAGAAAGACATCTATCTGGAAGCCGGAAATCACACCAATTTGCTGCGCATGGACATGCCGCAGTTTTTGAAAATGGTGCCGCATGCCGAGGTGAGGGAGTTGAGTTACTGAGTGTTGTGTAGTCAATGCTGCCGCCATCGCGAGCAGGCTCGCTCCCACCGTTGACCGAGTGTCCATGTGGGAGTGAGCTTGCTCGCGATAAATTTTTTATTTCTAAAGGAGCCCGACATGGAATCCCCAACCCACACCCTGCCTAACCTGTTCAAGCAACTCGGTCTGGCGGATGACGCCGAAAGTATCGACAAATTTATCGCCACCCACTCACCGCTCAAGCCCGAACTGCACCTTGCGGATGCGTTTTTCTGGAGCGAGAGCCAGGCGCAGTTTTTGCGTGACGATATTTTGGATGATGCGGATTGGGCGGAGGTGGTGGATCAGTTGGATGTGTTGTTGAGGAAGGGGCGGGGGATATAAATATTCCAAATCCATAAATGCGCGCGGTCGCTCTGATCGCGCCAATTTGTTTCAAAACTTGACCACCTTTCCCTCCAAATGCGATATTGATAGTTAGCAAACTAACAGTGTGTATTTCCCCTCGTGCCGAAAAACCTCGACGCTCTCCAGATGAACATCAGCAGCTCCATGGTGGTGGCCGCCAGGCATTGGCGGAAGATCTGCCAGACCACGCTGGTCAACTATGGAATCTCCGAAGCCTGCGCCGTCCCATTGTTGATGATCGGGCGCCTGGGCGAGGGCGTGCGGCAGGTGACGGTGGCGCAGGCCGCGGGGATGGAGAGTCCGTCCCTGGTGCGTTTGCTCGATCAGCTGTGTCATTCGGGTTATGTCTGCCGCACCGAAGATGCCCATGACCGGCGCGCCAAGTGCCTGAGCCTGACCGAAACCGGTCGCGAACTGGTGCAGGCGGTCGAAATCGAGCTGGTGCGGTTGCGTCATGAGGTGCTTGAAGGCATCGATCAAAGCGATCTGGAAGCTACGCTACGGGTATTGAGAGCCTTTGAAGCGGCGAATGCGCCGTCGGTGGTCAACCCTTGAACGGATTTTTCACCGGTATGCCCGCGGCGCGAGACTGGTTCTACGGTGTGCGCACCTTTGCCGCCTCGATGATCGCGTTGTACATCGCCCTGCTCATGCAAATGCCACGTCCGTATTGGGCGATGGCCACGGTCTACATCGTTTCCAGTCCCTTTGTCGGTCCTACCAGTTCCAAGGCGCTCTACCGTGCAATTGGCACCTTTATCGGGGCGGCGGCAGCGGTTCTGTTCGTGCCTATGTTTGTTCAGAGTCCTTATGTATTGGTGGTGGTCATTGCGCTGTGGACCGGGATTTTGCTGTTCCTGTCCTTGCACCTGCGCACCGCCAACAACTACGCCTTGATGCTGGCGGGTTACACCTTGCCTCTGATCGCCTTGCCAGTGGTGAACAACCCGCTGGGGGTTTGGGACGTCGCGGAAGCGCGGACTGAAGAAATCTTCCTCGGCATCGCCGTGGCTGCCGTGGTCGGCGCCATGTTCTGGCCTCGACGGCTGGCGCCGGTGTTCAACGATGCGGTGAGCAAGTGGTTTACCGATGCCTCGACTTACAGCCTGCGTTTCCTCAGCCGCCAGGTGCAACCTGATGAAGTCAGCGCGCTGCGCTCCGCCATGGTGGCGACCTTCAACACCCTGGAATTGATGATCGGTCAGTTGCCGCACGAGGGCGCGCGGCGGCAAACGGTGCGAAATACCAAGGAACTGCGTGGGCGAATGATTCACCTGTTGCCGGTGATCGACGCCCTTGATGACGCGCTGTATGCCCTTGAGCGGCGCACACCCGAGCTGGTGGAGAAGTTCGCACCGTTGCTGGCGGCCACCACTGAGTGGCTCAATCACAAAGACGCCGACCTCGCTCGCTGGCAGGCACTGAAAGACCAGCTTGAAGCGCTGCAACCGTCCGCCGAAGCTTTGAATGATCGCAAACAGCTGCTGTTCTCCAACGCGTTGTATCGCCTTGGCGAGTGGATCGATCTGTGGCAAGACTGCCGCAGCCTGCAATACGCCATCCAGTGCGAAAGCCAGGACAGCTGGCGGGCGGTGTATCGCCACTGGCGCCTTGGGCGCCTGTCGCCATTTCTCGACCGTGGATTGATGCTGTATTCGGCAGTCTCCACGGTCACCGCCATTATCGTAGCCTCGGTGCTGTGGATTCTGCTCGGCTGGACCGATGGCGGGGCCGCGGTGATTCTGGCCGCTGTGGCGTGCAGCTTTTTCGCCTCGATGGATGACCCGGCGCCGCAGATTTACCGGTTCTTTTTCTGGACCGCGATGTCGGTGGTGTTCGCCAGCCTGTATCTGTTTCTGGTGCTGCCCAACCTGCACGACTTCCCGATGCTGGTGCTGGCGTTTGCCGTGCCGTTCATCTGCATCGGCACCCTGACGGTCAAGCCGCAGTTTTACCTGGGCATGCTGCTGACCCTCGTCAACACCTCGTCCTTTATCAGTATCCAGGGCGCCTACGACGCGGACTTCCTCAGCTTTGCCAACTCCAACCTGGCCGGTCCCATCGGGTTGTTGTTTGCTTTTGTCTGGACCCTGATCGCCCGGCCGTTTGGTGCGGAACTGGCGGCCAAGCGGCTGACCCGTTTCAGTTGGCGCGACATTGTCGGCCTCACCGAACCGGCCACCTTGGCCGAACACCGGCAATTGGGCATCAAAGTGCTCGATCGTCTGATGCAGCACTTGCCGCGTCTGGCCATAACCGGCCAGGACACCGGCATCGCGTTGCGCGAAGTGCGCGTGGCGCTGAACCTGCTCGATCTGCTGGCTTACACCCCGCGCGTGGTCGGCGCACCGCAAGCGTTGCTGCAGCAAGTGGTCGGGGAAGTCGGTGAGTACTTCAAGGACTGCCTCAAGGCGGGAGAGCGACTGCCAGCACCGAGCCCGTTGCTGATGACCCTCGACCGCACCCGCCGTGCGCTGGATACGGAGTGCGATGAGGGCACACGTCTGAATTTGCTGCATGCCCTGAGTGGCCTGCGTCTGGCGTTATTGCCCGGTGTGGAATTCGTCAGCTCGGGCGAACTCGAAGAACCGCTGCCCCATGGCATCGATGGAGCGCCTTTATGATCGGTGATGTGGATCTGAGCGGGGTGTTTCTGCCCACGCTGCTGGTATTGATGGGCATTACGTATGTGTTTTACCTGCTGGTGCACGGGTTGCTGATGCGCCTGCACTTTTACCGTCTGGTCTGGCACCGGGCATTGTTCAACGTGGCTCTCTACGCTTTGCTGCTCGGCGCCGTGGACTCACTCAGTCGATACCTGATGACATGAAAAAACCTTTTTTGACCTTGGGTCGCGTGGTGCTGACCCTGTTGATCGTGACCTTCGCCGTCGTCGTGGTCTGGCGCATGGTGATGTACTACATGTTTGCGCCGTGGACCCGCGACGGACATATCCGTGCCGACATCGTGCAAATCGCCCCTGACGTTTCCGGACTGATTCAGCAAGTGGACGTGCGTGACAACCAGCTGGTGAAACGCGGCCAGGTATTGTTCAGCATCGATCAGGATCGTTTCAAACTGGCCCTGCGTCAGGCCAAGGCCGCGGTCGCCGACCGTCAGGAAACCCTGGCTCAGGCACAACGCGAAGCCAAGCGTAACCGTGGGCTCGGCAATTTGGTGCCAGGTGAGCAACTGGAAGAAAGCCAATCGCGGGTGGCTCGCGCAGAGGTGGCGTTGATGGAAGCTCAAGTGGCGGTGGACAGTGCTCAATTGAACCTCGACCGCTCGACCATCCGCAGCCCGGTCGACGGCTACATCAACGACCGCGCACCGCGTGTGCAGGAGTTCGTCACCGCCGGGCGGCCGGTGTTGTCGGTAGTCGACAGCAATTCATTCCACATCGACGGCTATTTCGAAGAAACCAAACTGGACGGCATTCATGTCGGCCAGAGCGTCGACATTCGGGTGATCGGCGACCGTGCGCGGCTGCGCGGCCATGTGGAAAGCATCGTCGCCGGCATCGAAGACCGCGACCGCACCATCGGCAGCAACCTGCTGCCCAACGTTAACCCGGCGTTCAGCTGGGTGCGGCTGGCGCAGCGGATTCCGGTGCGGATCGCCTTCGACGATGTCCCGGCGGACTTCCGTATGATCGCCGGGCGCACCGCGACCGTGTCGATCATCGATGATCAATCGCAGGAGCCGGCGAAATGAGCAGGGCGTCGGGTTTGGCGGTTGCCGGATTAGGTTTGCTGCTGTCGGCCTGTCAGGTGGTTGGCCCGGATTACCACCTGCCTGACGAAGCAGCCATTCACCGTGGAGACTTGCAGGGCAACTTGGYGGCGAACGACAAAAATGTCGTTTCGGCACCGGTGCCCAGCGATTGGTGGCGTTTGTATAAAGATCCACGCCTTGACCAACTGGTGCAGCAAGCCATGGCGTCCAATACCGATTTGCGCGTGGCGGCGGCGAGTATTGCCCGTGCGCGGGCTCAGGTCGACGAAGCTCAGGCGGCGGGCGGCTGGAGCGGCGGCGTGAGGATCGGCGGCCAGCGTTTGCAGGAGTCCGGCGAAGCCTTTTTGTTACCTGAAAAAGTACCGGTGGCCAACGTTGGTGACATCGGCATCACCACGTCTTATCAATTCGACCTGTTCGGCACTTTGCAGCGCGGGATTGAAGCGGCCAAAGCCAATGCCGACGCGACGCAAGCCGCCGCGGATACGGCGCGAATCACCTTGGTAGCGGATGTTGTGCGGGCGTACACCCAGGTGTGCGCGGCCAACGAAGAACGGGAAATTGCTCAGCATTCTCTCGATTTGCAGGCCCAGAGCACGACGCTGATCCAGCGTTTGCGCGACGCCGGGCGAGGCGATGAAACCCAGGTCACCCGTTCGCAAACCCAATTCAAATCCTTGCGCGCTGACTTGCCGCGTTACGAGGCGGCGCGTCAGGCTGGTTTGTTCCGCTTGTCGATGTTGCTCGCCAAACCGGTCGACCAATTACCGGCAGGCACCAGCGACTGTGCCGAGCTGCCGAAAATTACCCAATTGCTGCCAGTCGGTGACGGTGCCGCCTTGCTCAAACGTCGGCCGGATGTGCGGCAGGCTGAGCGCCGATTGGCGGCGGCGACTGCCGGCATTGGCATTGCCACTGGCGAGTTGTACCCGGACATCAGCATTGGTGCGAGCGTCGGCACCGTCGGTATCCTGGAAAACCTTGGGCAAGCATCGACCAATCGCTGGGGCTTCGGCCCGCTATTGACCTGGACGGTACCGTCCAACGGTTCCCGAGCGAGAATCCGTGAGGCCGAAGCCACAACGCAAGGTACGCTGGCGCATTTTGACGGCGTGGTGCTCAACGCCATTCGCGAAACCCAGACCGGCCTGGCCCAGTACACGGCATTGCTGCAGCGCCGTGATGCATTGGCCGACGCCGAGCAATCGGCGCAACTGGCGGCAGACCAGACGCATCGCTTCTTCCAGGCAGGTCGCGAGTCGTTCCTGGCGGACTTGCAAGCGACCCGCACCTACACCGATGTGCGAGCACAACTGGCCTCTGCCAACACGCAAGTTGCCATGAGCCAGATCGATTTGTTCCTCGCACTGGGCGGCGGCTGGGAAAGCGGACGAACGCAAGCCGCGAACACCAGCAAACCCTGAGGCCGTTGCTATGCTTTGATTTGATGAGGTCGCATGTCGACCTCATCGATCAAGGCTCGCGTTGCTCATGGGGATTAAAAATAATGAAAAACCCTTATGCTCCTGGCTTTTGGTGCGCTATTGCGGCATTGGTTTTGCTGTCGGCCACCTATTTCTACGGCATCATGCTGGCCCACCAGATCGATAAGGCGTTGGTGTTTCTCGACAGCGCCAGCGCCCTGATTGCCGTGATGGCAATCGTGGTGGTGGCCTGGGCTTCAGTCCAGGGCCAGTGCATCAAAAAAAGACAATTCGAACAAGGCAAGACCCTGGTGTTGATATGGGACACCAAGGTGGCGTTGCGTCGTGTCGAAACGGTGTTTGACCAATATTTCTGGGGCAGCTACTGGCAGCCGGGGCGCACGTTTCAGGAAGTCATGGGCGAGCTCACCGGCACACCGCTGGAAAAAAGCCTCGAGACCTTGAAGAAGCAATGCGTGGCCCTGGACAAGCAGGTGTCCGAGGAGGGCTGGCACTGGCTCAACAACGCCCGCGAACTTTCGGATGTTGCCACCGCCATGGCGCGGGAGCGCTACCAGTTGGACGTTTGTGATCCACGCTCGGAAGTGACGGGCGGGGCGGTGATTAATCGGGACTTTGAGGTGCTGGTGTATACGTGGACTGCGCGGCTCAAGAGCTTTGATCATCAGTTGGATGAGATGGAAGTTCAGTACTCCTGAATTTGTGTTGGTTGAACTGACGCTATCGCGAGCAGGCTCGCTCCCACATTGGTTATGTGTAGATCACAGACCTCATGTGGGAGCGAGCCTGCTCGCGATGGCGATTTCAAGTCCGCCGAAACTCTCAATCCCCCCCAGCGCAGTCCATAGACACTCTTTAACCTTTAATCATTGGGCCGCCCAGTGCGCTCAATGCTAATCTCCACGCCACTTTTAGCGGAGTCGAGCCGCAACCCGAAACGGGTTCAGGGAAGACGACGACACCTTCAAACAACGGATATTGACTGGGTCATTCATGAATAAATCAGCAGGCGTGCTACTTGGAATCGTCGTAGCCATCGGTGCAATCAGTGCGGGCGGTGCCTGGTACACCGGGACCAAGATCGAAGGCGTGTTGAACACCGCCATCGCCGACGCCAACAAAGAGCTGAAGGCCGCGCTGGTCGGTTCCAATGGCACGGCATCGTTGGAGCTGGTGTCGCTCGAGCGTCATGTGTTCAGCAGCACTGCGCACTACCGCCTCAAAGGCGAAGGCGAAATGTTTGGTGAAACTCCGGTTGAATTGCTGTTTGCCGACCACATCGAACACGGTCCGCTGCCGTTTTCGCGCCTGGTCTCTTTCAAGTGGTTGCCGGTCATGGCCACCAGTCACTACGAACTGGAGCGCACCTCGCTTACCGAGAAGTGGTTTGCCGCCGCCAAAGACAAATCCCCGCTCACGGGCGTGGTCAACATTGGTTACGACAACTCCRCCAGCGGCACCCTCGAATTGCAACCGCTGGAAGCCGTGCTGGATGACAAATCCACCCTGAAATTTTCTGGTTTGAACCTCGACGTCGCCGCCAGCGCCCAGGCCCAGAAGGTCAAGGCCAACGGCTACATGAACAGCCTGACGCTGAGCACCGTGGCTGAAGATCAAACCCCGGTGAAGGTTGAGCTTAATGGCCTGACCCTGGCCAGCAACCTGGTAAAAAGTCCCTACGGCTACTACACCGGCGAGAACACCCTGGAGCTGACGGACAGCAAAACCACCTTTGGTGCCAAGCAATCGGTACTGGGCCTCAAGAAGTTTGAAATGAAGAACCTGACTGCGGAGTCGGGCACCAGCGCTTCGGGGCGTGCCGATTACAAGGTGGGTGAGGTGTCGATGAACGGCAAGGCTGTCGGCGCTGCGCAAATGGCCGTGAGCCTGAAAAACCTCGACATCCCGGCGACCATGTCGCTGATGCAGATTTACCAGACCAAACTGCAGCCTTACGAGAGAGCCGTCGCCGAGGCCGTTGCGGCTGGAGAGCCGTCTCCAGAACTGGTCTTGACCCCGGCCGAAGAGGCGCAACTCAAAACCGGCCTCGAAAAACTGCTGGCCGCCGGCCCGCAGGTGGCTCTGGAAAATCTGTCGTTCAACACCGCCAATGGTGAAAGTCGCGCGAACCTGGTGCTCGATCTGACGAAACCGCAGTCCATGGACCTGCCATCCGATCAACTGACCCTACAGTTGATTGCGCTATTGGATATCAACGTACAAGTGTCCAAGCCGATGCTCGTCGACTTGCTCACCRTGCAAAGCCAACTTGACGGTCAGACCGACGCCAAGGTCATCGCCGACCAGGCGACCGCCACTGCCGACATGTTCAGCAGCATGGCGGTCGGTACGCAGTTCGCCAAACTGGATGGCAACAACATCGTCAGCAAATTGCACTACGCCAACAATCAGGTGGAATTAAATGGCCAGAAAATGACCGTTGAAGAGTTTGTCGGCTTCGTAATGAGCAAACTGGGTGGCGGTGCTGAAATCCAGGAATAACACCCAGGATTCAAACCAACGCCCGACCTCTGCTATATGCAAAAGTCGGGCGTTTTGCTGGCGGGTGTTTGTGCGCTAGCCAATGTCCCGAATCAGCTGCCACGCCTCGTCCACCGACAACGGCTGTTTCATGCGTTCGGCGAGCAGCGCCATGGCCCGTTCCTCATCGCAGGCGACCGCTGCGGCCACCACGCCGTTTTTGCCGAACAGGCCAATAAAGGGTGGATGGTAAGGATCACCCTTGAACTCGACCTCGTCCCAGGCTTCGGCGTGGCCGAGGTAGTCGTAGTTTTTTCCAAAGTGCCAGGTCCAGAAATACGGCACGTTGAGGTAATGCTCGTCAGCACCAAGCATATTTGCGGCGGCGATTCGCGCCTGTTGCTGGGCTAACCGCCAATGCTCGATACGCTGAGGCTGGCCGTTGAGCGGGAAGGTCGCGATATCTCCGGCTGCCCACAAACCCTCGGTGACGCGCATTCCCCCATCGACCTTCAGCGACCGGTCTTTTTCCTTGGGCAGATCGGCAAACGCATCGGTTGCAGGGCTGACGCCAATGCCGGCCAGCACCAGATCCGCTGGCAAGCGTTGACCGTTGTCCAGGTGCACCGCCTCGACCTTGTTAGCGCCTTCTATATAGGAGGCTTCTCCATCGGTGTGAAATACCACGCCATTGGCCTCATGGAGGACGCGAATCGCCTTGCCGACGGTTTCGCCGAATTGTGCAGCGAAAGGAATGGCGTGACGGGCCAGGACCGTGACGTGCAATCCGTATTCACGCAGCGCTGAAGCGGATTCCATGGCAATAAAGCTGTCACCGATGATCACCGCTCGCTGGCCAGGTTTTGCCGTCTGCAGAATTCGCAGCGCCTGCTCTTTTGAACGCAGCAGGAACACTTGCGGCAAATCGGCGCCAGGCAGCGTGAGTGGATTGGGCTGGCCGCCGGTGGCAAGCAGCGCGGCGTCATAGCTCAACGACCGACCATTGGTCAGCCGCAGGGTTTTGTTCGACGAATCCAGGCTGGCGACTTCACCGGTGATGCGCTCTATGCGCTGCTCACGATAAAACGCGTCATCACGAAGTGGCGGGATTTCTTCCGATGGCATTTTTCCGGCGATGACATATTTGCTCAGGACGGTGCGGTCGTAGCCTGCGTCGGCTTCGCGGTCGATCAGCAGAACCTGGCCGCCGAAACCCTTTTCGCGTAGTGCTGCCGCACACGCTGTGCCTGCTGCCCCTGCACCGATGATGACAAACGTTCGCTCGTCGTCCGCTGGCGGGGTGTGAGCATAGGCAATCGGCTGGTCGTCGACCCAGATCTCGCCGTTGCGGACTTCCAGCGGATAGCGCTTGAGACTGTCCAGGGCCGGCGGCTCGCATAAAGCGCCGTCTTCAATCCGGAACGCGGCCTTGTGCCACGGGCAAATCAAGCGTCCGTGGCACACCGCACCTTCCGCCAGAGGTGCCCCGGCATGCGGACATTCGCCTTGATAGGCGCGTAGTTGATCCCCCACTCGCAGCAAAACAATGTTGGTGTCCGCGATCCGGGCTTCAAGGCCCCTATTTTCGGACACATCGGCGAAAGGGGCGACGCGGTGCAGTGCCATGATGGCTCTCCAGGCAGACGTTTCACTTAAGAGTTTGGCGCGTAACGCGAGGTTCAGCCAATTCCCGGTGCCACCTCACCAACGGTACCGTTATAGTTCGCAAGCCGACGACGGCCCTACAAGCACAAGGTGCTCCGCAATGACCCGATTGACCTCTCTTAAACCTTGGTTTGCGGCCGTTGCAGTCGCCCTGTGCGTGCAATTTCCGGCACAGGCCCAAGAACGTTTCACCCTGAACATCCCGGGTGTCACGGATGACCGGCTATTTACCTCGGCCGCTGCCAGCGATGCTCCGGGTTGTGGCGGGCACAACGCGTCACCCGCGCTGAATTGGAACGCCGGGCCGGCGGGTACGTTGAGTTATGCCATCGTCATGCATGACCCTGACGGGCAGAAGGGGCAGGGTGCAGATCATTGGGTGCATTACGGCATTAAAGCCGGCACTCACCAGATCCCGGCTGGTGTAGGAGCAAAATCAGCTCTTGAGGGTGTCGGTGGCACCAACAGTAAAGGCAACTCCGGTTATGTGGGGCCATGCCCGCCAGTCGGCGACAGCGCACATCACTACATTATTCAGCTGTACGCGCTGGACCTCGCTCCGGACGCCTTGCCTGCCGGCCTGACGCGCACGCAGTTGCTGGAAAAAATCAAAGGTCATGTACTGAAAAACAGCAGTGTGGTGCGTCGTTATCACCGCTGACATTCAGCCATTTGGCATCAGAGCCCGAAAGCGCGCACTATCGGGGCATAGCCGATGCGTTGGAGGAAGCCGTGGCGAAGAAAATCGATCRCATCGCCCAAATGCTCAACTGCCCCGTGAAAGGGGAAGAGCTAAGGCGGGCAATTACTGAGAGTCGTAAGGAGTTCCTCCTTAATCAACCGGAAGCAGAGGAGGTTGATGAGGACGACTTCGAAGAGGATGAGGAGTGGGACGACGATCTTGACTGGACGACCGAGTAGGAACGCGCGGATTTATCCAGGCTGCGGTTTCAAGTGATGCAGGCCTCGCTGAAGGGGGGCTGAAAAGGTTTATGCGGTACAGGCATTTGGAAACGACAAGAAAGTTCAAAAAGATGCTTGACGAAAGATTGGATCGCTGTAGAATTCGCCTCCCGCTAACGAGAGATCGAAAGCGCAAGTGGTTGAAGTTACAAAGGAAACTTTGAAAACTTCTGAAAATAACCGCTTGACAGCAACAGAGGCTGCTGTAGAATGCGCCGCTCGGTTGAGACGAAAGATCTTAACCAACCGCTCTTTAACAACTGAATCAAGCAATTCGTGTGGGTGCTTGTGGAGTCAGACTGATAGTCAACAAGATTATCAGCATCACAAGTTACTCCGCGAGAAATC
>NZ_JBFUKU010000082.1:0-20973 GCF_056400685.1 Pseudomonas sp. P5_A12
CCCACATTGATTTTGTGAACGCCACAAATAAAATGTGGGAGCGGGCTTGCCCGCGAAGGGGCCAGACTGGATTGAGCAAGACTCAAAGCCTTACATCTGCGTCGCCATCCCCTCCACATTCATCGCCGCCTGGCGCAAAGCCTCGGACCGTGTCGGGTGTGGATGGCACGTCAGCGCAATGTCTTCGGCCGAGGCGCTGAATTCCATCGCCACGCAATTCTCGCCAATCATTTCACTGACGCTCGGGCCCACCAGGTGGACGCCGAGAATTTCGTCGGTGCGTTCATCGGCCAGTACTTTGGCGAAGCCTTCGGTCTCGTGGTTGATCTTGGCCCGGCTGTTGGCGGTGAATGGAAATTTACYGACCTTGTACGCGCGCCCTTCAGCCTTGAGCTGCTCTTCGGTTTTACCAACGCTGGCCAGCTCCGGTTTGGTGTAGACCACGCTGGGAATCAGGTTGTAATTCACTTCACCGGCCTTGCCGACGATCTGTTCCACGCAAGCCATGGCTTCGTCTTCTGCCTTGTGGGCGAGCATCGGCCCGGACGTGACGTCGCCGATCACCCACACGCCCGCCGTTTCGGTGCGGTGGCCCTTGTTGGCGAGCATCCCACGTTTGTCTGTGGCGAGGCCGACGTTTTCCAGCCCAAGGCCCTGGGTGTAAGGCCGGCGACCGATAGACACCAGCACGTAATCAGCCTCCAACAATTCGGCGCTACCGCCCGCCGCCGGTTCGATACTGAGTTGAACACCGGTCGCCGATGACGTGGCGCGGGTGACTTTCGAACTCAACTTGAAGCTGATGCCTTGTTTACTCAATGACCGTTGAAGTGTTTTGCCGGCCTCGACGTCTACACCCGGACAGATGCGGTCGAGAAACTCGACTACCGTAACTTGCGCTCCCAGTCGCCGCCATACAGAGCCCAGTTCCAGGCCGATGACGCCAGCCCCGATCACCACCAGATGTTTTGGCACTTCGCTTAAAGACAGCGCGCCGGTGGAGTCGAGGATACGGTGGTTATCGATTTCGACGCCCGGCAGGGGAGTGGGCTCGGAGCCGGTGGCGATGATGATGTCTTTGGCGCTCAGCTCGGTCTTGCCGCCGGCACTGTCGGTGACCGTGACTTTGCCTGGCCCGTCGATGTGGCCCCAGCCCTTGATCCAGTCGACGTTGTTTTTACGAAACAGAAACTCGATGCCCTTGGTCAGCCCGGTAACGCTGTCATCCTTTTGTTTCATCATCTGAGCGAGGTTGAGGGTGGGTTTGACCTCGATGCCCAGGTTGGCGAACTCCGAACCCATGGCCGCGTCGTAGAGTTCAGAGGCGTGCAGCAGCGCCTTGGACGGCATGCAACCAACGTTCAGGCAGGTGCCACCGAGAGTCGCGCGACCTTCGATGCATGCCGCTTTCAAACCCAGCTGGCCGGCACGGATCGCTGCGTTATAACCGCCGGGGCCACCGCCCAGAATCACGACGTCGTAGCTGCTCATGGATGGACTCCTGAAGTGAGGGATCGGGCTGGTTAAAAGTAGTAGCTGGCTAAAATTACAAACGCAATATGGGCGTTTCGCGCTGTTTCGGTTAAGGCTTCAGCGAAGCGACAGGTTCAGCGTCTTTAGATAGAGGGATTTAGAACAAAAATTTCACCGATTTCGTTATACCGTAACGAAATGCGGTGTCCGCGTTGAATAAACACTGGGGTGGTATGCAAATCGATCTCGAAGTCGATGGCGCGCAAGTAGCAGGGCTGCCGCGCTTTCAGCAGGCGCTCTTTCAGGGGCGACGATTGCGCCAGTTCGCCATTGGCCTGAGCGCTTTGGCCGCGGCCGGTCTGGTTTTGGCGTTATGTGTCGGATTGTTTGCGCCACAGTCGCTGTGGGGCGCATTGCTGGTGAATCAGAGTGGCGCTTTGCTGGTGCTGGTTGCCGGTCTGCAATCAGCCTGGTGGGTTACGCGATGGCGTGCACAGGCGATGAACCCAACGCTGCCAGTGGTCGTCGACGTTGACGAATCCGTTGCGCCTGCGGGTTGGTATGAGCGACTGCTGGATGGACTCAGTCAGCGCTCGGTACGCATGCTTGGCCAGATCGGCGCACCAACGCTTTGGCTCGGCGGCTGGGCGCTGTTGACGTTGTTCAATATCAGTCAGTTCTGGAACCTCGCGTTACCGCCCGCAGCGCTGGGGTTATCCGCCAGTGTCGGCGCAGTGCTGGCGTTGCTGTTGGCGTTCGGTCTGCTGGTCGTCGAGCGGCAACTGGCCCAGGAAAACGTCGCCCAATGGCCGGAAGCCGGTGCACTGGCGCAATTGACTCGGGTCGCGATTATTTGCCTGGTACTTGGCGCGTTGTGTCTGTTGTTTGCCAGCGAAACATCGCTGTGGCCGGTGCGGTTGGCGGTGCTGATCGGATTGCTGCCGGGATTGGTCGCAGTCGAGTTGCTGCTGCGTGCGGTGTTGTCGCTGTTCAGTCCACAGCGAGAACAACTCGAACCGACGTTGCTTGCACGAAGTTTTGTCGCCGACATGCTGCGCTGGCCGCCGCAACCGCTGCTCGCGTTGCAGCACGAATTGCACAATCGTTTCGGCATCGACTTGCGGCAGATCTGGGCCTTCACGTACATGCGCCGGGCGTTTTTGCCGGTGCTGGCGGTGGTTGCCGTCGTCGGCTGGTCGCTCACCGGGATTCACGAAATACCGTTGCAGGGACGGGGTATCTACGAGCGTTTCGGCAAACCGGTGGAGGTGTTTGGTCCAGGTTTGCRCGCCGGTCTACCGTGGCCTTTGGGTCGAGTACTGAATGTTGAAAATGGTGTGGTTCACGAGTTGGCCACCAGCGTTGGCGAAACGTCGGCACCGGTTGTGCCCGAGCCCGCCGAAGGTCCGGCGCCGGCGATTGCCAATCGGTTGTGGGACGCCAGCCATGTGAACGACAAATCCCAGGTCATCGCCAGCAGCCGCGCCGACAAGCAGAGCTTCCAGATCGTCAACATGGACGTGCGTTTCGTCTATCGCATCGGCCTGACCGATCAAGCGGCGTTGGCGGCGACCTACAACAGTGCCGATGTACCGACGCTGATTCGCAGCACCGCCAGCCGGATTCTGGTGCATGACTTTGCCTCGAGAACCCTTGATGGTTTGCTCGGCGAAGACCGGGTAGGGCTCGCTGAAGAGATCGGTCATGCGGTGCAGGCTGACTTGCAGAAACTGGACAGTGGTGTGGAAATTCTCGCCACGGTGGTAGAGGCGATTCATCCCCCGGCTGGAGCTGCCAATGCTTATCATGGAGTGCAGGCTGCGCAGATTGGCGCTCAAGCATTGATCTCGCGAGAACGCGGTGCCGCCGCCGAGGCGACCAATTTGGCGCAACTGCAAGCGAGCATTGCGCGCGATCAAGCGACCGCCAGCGCCCATGAAATCAACGCCACGGCCCAGGCAGCGGACCTGAAATTCAGCGCGGAGCAGAAAGCCTACGCCAGCGCCGGTCAGGCTTTTGTGTTGGAACAATACCTCAGCCAATTGAGCCAGGGCCTGGCCAACGCCAAGCTGCTGATTCTTGATCATCGTCTGGGCGGCAGCAGCAATGCACCGACCATCGACCTCCGTACTTTCACGCTGCCGACTGATCCTGCGTCGCCGCGTACGAGCGCCCAGCCAGGAGCTACCCATTGAGCCAGTCGCATACACATGATCACGATGACCACACCGGCCACGATCACGGTCATGGCGGGGATCACCACGGCCACCACCATCATCACCACGGTGATCCACAAGAAGCCGGCCCGTTTCCCTGGCGGCGCATGGGCTGGGCGGCGTTGCTCGTCGCCTTTGCCATCGCTGCCGCAAGCCTTGTCCAAGTACGCTCGGGGGAGGCCACAGTGATCACACGCTTCGGCAATCCATCGCGGGTTTTGCTGGAGCCGGGTCTTGGCTGGCGCTGGCCTGCGCCATTTGAAGCCGCTATCCCTGTCGACTTGCGCCTGCGCACCACCTCCAGTGGCTTGCAAGATGTCGGCACCCGCGACGGTCTGCGCATCATCGTTCAGGCTTATGTCGCGTGGCAGGTACAGGGCGATCCGGACAATGTTCAACGCTTCATGCGTGCGGTGCAGAATCAGCCGGATGAAGCGGCGCGGCAGATCCGCACATTTGTCGGCTCTGCTCTAGAAACCACGGCTGCCAGTTTTGACTTGGCGAACCTGGTCAACACCGACGCCAATCAAGTTCACATTGCCGAGTTTGAGGCGCAACTTCGTAATCAGATCGATCAGCAGTTGCTCACGACTTATGGCGTTCGCGTACTGCAAGTCGGCATCGAGCGTCTGACACTGCCGTCGGTAACCTTGACCGCCACCGTGGATCGCATGCGCGCCGAGCGTGAAACAATCGCTACCGAACGCACTGCAATCGGCAAGCGTGAAGCTGCACAAATCCGGTCGGCCGCCGAGCGAGATGCGCGAATCGTGCAGGCCGATGCAACGGTGAAAGCTGCGGATATCGAAGCTCAATCCCGTGTCGAAGCGGCGCAGATTTACGGCCGTGCGTATGCCGGTTCTCCGCAGCTGTATAACTTGCTGCGCTCACTCGACACGTTGGGCACCATCGTTTCTCCGGGGACCAAACTCATATTGCGCACTGATGCTGCGCCGTTCCGAGTATTGGTTGATGGGCCACCAACCCTCGAAAACAAGTCCGGGTCGCAGCCATGAATTTGGTTCCACGTGGAACACATGAGTTAAGTAGCCCTTGGATTCAGGCTGGGCGCTTGGCTTTTCTGGCGCTTTATGCGGTGACAATTCTGGCGGCGCTAGCCTGGGCGTTCTCGAATGTGCGGCAGATTGATCCGCAGAATCGCGCGGTGGTTCTGCATTTCGGGGCGCTGGATCGAATCCAGAATGCCGGTTTGTTGTTGGCATGGCCACGACCGTTCGAGCAGGTGGTTTTGCTGCCGGCGGCTGATCGGATCATCGAGCGACGCGTGGAAAATCTGTTGCGCAGCGATGTCGCCTTGCAAGCTGATCGCGTTGCCACGTTCGCCACACCGCTCAGTGATGCTCTCGCCGGGTCCGGCTATTTACTGACGGGTGACGCCGGCGTGGTGCAACTCGATGTTCGGGTGTTCTACAAAGTCACTGAGCCGTATGCGTTCGTGCTTCAAGGTGAACACGTGTTGCCGGCGCTGGATCGGCTGGTCACCCGCAGTGCCGTGGCCCTGACCGCCGCGCGAGATCTGGACACCATTCTGGTGGCACGTCCGGAATTGATCGGCGCCGACAATCAAGCCGCTGAACGGCGTGAACGTCTGCGCGGTGACCTGGTGCAGGGCATCAATCAGCGTTTGTCCGAGCTGACGGCAACGGGGCAGGGCTTGGGCATCGAAGTCGCCCGAGTCGATGTGCAATCGAGTCTGCCCGGCCCTGCGGTGAACGCGTTCAACGCGGTGCTGACCGCGAGTCAACAGGCCGACAAAGCCGTGGCGAACGCGCGCACCGAAGCCGAGAAGGCGACCCAGGCTGCCAACGAACAAGCGGATCGAACGCTGCAAGTGGCCCATGCCCAGGCCAGCGAACGGCTGGCAAAAGCGTCTGCCGACACCGCTACCGTTCTGAGCCTGGCCAAGGCGCAACAGCAAGGCACCGACCCGCAAATGCTGCTGCGTATTTACCGTGAGCGGATGCCGAAGATTCTCGACCAGGCCGGTTCCGTGACCACGGTCAATCCGAAAGACGATTCCCGCCTGATCATTCAGGGAGCAGCACAATGACCGCGCACACCGCCGCCGCACCGAGCCTGTTGTCCTCGGCCGAACAACGCAGCGCCGCTCGCCAACTGACGCTGGCCATGCTCGCGCTGGGCTTGCTCGGGCTCGGCCTGATCTGGCGCTGGCTGTCGCCGGAGCAGACTGGCGTCAGCCAATTGCTGCTCGGGTTTGCATCGCTGTTGGTGGCCGTGCCGGTGATGCGTTCGGCGTGGTACAGCCTGCGCTACCCAAGCTTGCACGGGATCACCGACCAGTTGATCGCGCTCGCCATGCTCGGTGCCTGGGCTACGGGTGATCTGCTGACCGCTGCGTTGCTGCCGATCATCATGATCTTCGGTCACGTCCTGGAAGAGCGCAGCGTGATCGGTTCTCAGGAAGCGATTAATGCACTCGGCAAACTCACCCGCAGCCATGCGCGCAAGGTTCAAGCCGATGGTTCGATCCTCGAAGTTGATAACAGCACGCTCAAGGCCGGTGACCTGGTGGAGGTGCGCGCCGGTGATCGGGTGCCGGCGGATGGCCGGGTGTTGTCCGGTCAGGCGAGCCTCGATACGGCTTCGATTACCGGAGAGTCGGTACCGATGGAGGCCGGCGTTGGCATGCAGGTGTTCGGAGGGGCGATCAACCTCGATGGCCTGCTTCGCATTGAAGTGACCCGCACCGGCAACGAGTCGACCCTGGGCAAAGTCATCGCGCTGATGCAAAGCGCCGAGCGCTCCAAGCCACCGATTACTCGCTTGCTGGAACGTTATGCCGGCAGCTATATGGTGCTGGTGTTGTTGCTGGCTGCGGTGACCTGGTTCGTGACCAATGATGCCCAAGCGATGCTCGCGGTGTTAGTCGCCGCGTGTCCTTGCGCACTCGTGTTGTCGGCGCCGGCGACGGCTATTGCCGGGGTGGCGGTTGCTGCGCGACACGGCATTCTGATCCGCAGTTCGGCGTTTCTTGAAGAACTGGCAGACCTGACGTCGTTGGTGGTGGATAAAACCGGCACGCTGACGTTCGGTACCTTGCGCTTGCAGTCCATCGACAGTCCGCTGGAAGACCGCAGTCACGTCCTGAAACTGGCTGCCAGCCTTGGTGCGGCCAGCAGTCATCCGGTCAGTCGTGCGCTCGCCGGGCTGGTCACGCAGGAGCATGTTCTGCTGCTGTCGGACATCCACGAGCGCCAGGGCTTGGGCGTAGTGGCGATGACCGAGCAGGGCGAGGCCGCACTCGGTCGCCCTGAGTTGTTCGCGCAATTGGGCATTGCTACGTCGGCGGTTCCTGAACATGACGGTCCGATAGCAGGGTTGGCGCTTAACGGTGAGTTTCTCGCCTGGCTATTGCTGGCCGACAGCGTCAAACCCGAGGCGCGATTTGCCTTGAGGGAGCTGCGAGAACTGGGCCTGGGTCGGCAATTGCTGCTCACTGGGGATCGGCACAGCGTCGCGCGCGCACTGGCGCGCGATGTCGGCATCAGCGATGTCGAAGCGCAGGCGATGCCTGAGGACAAGCTCAATCGCGTGCTTACAGAAATTGGCAGCGGCTTCCGGCCGATGGTGGTCGGGGACGGGATCAACGACTCACTGGCGCTCAAGGCCGGCGTCGTGGGTGTCGCAATGGGCGCGGGTGGGGCAGACATCGCATTGGCCTCGGCCGACATCGTGTTGATCGGCAGTGACCTGCGTCGGCTCGGCACCTGTGTGCGCTTGAGTCGTCAATGTCGTCAGACCTTGCAGGTCAATGTGGTCATTGGTTTGGGCTGGACATTGGCGATTGTTGCCTTCGCCGCTTTTGGCTGGCTCGGCGCGGCAGGGGCGATGATTGCAGCGTTGCTGCATAACTTGAGCACGTTGTTGGTACTGGGCAACGCTGGACGTTTGCTGCGGTTTCAGGAGCCTTTGCTCAAGCTCAAAGAAAACAGTTGAGCGAATCGAACACCTTTGGCAAGCCTCTGTACCATCGTTGAGACAGAACGCGCCAGGTGAACAGATGGACTGGAGTTTTGCTGAACTGTGCTCTGAATTGACAGTCATCTGTGGAGAGGGCGCACCAATTCAAGCTGTAACCTGGCTTAAGCAGTAGGTTCATGATGGCTGGTTGCAGCGTCGCTGATCATGGAAAACGGCTATTAATTCGCTAGCCAGCTAATTTTCAGGGATGGTCTACCCTCACATCAGACGTCTGAAACAAGGGGAATGTCCATGCTCGCGCAACTTCCACCGGCCTTACAGAATCTGCAGTTACCGTTACGCCTGCGACTCTGGGACGGCCATGAACTCAATCTGGGACCGACGCCCAGCGTCACGATTGTGGTCAAGGATCCACAAATGGTTACCCAGTTCACCCACCCAAGCCTGGACGCGCTAGGAGCGGCGTTTGTCGAGGGCAAACTTGAGTTGGAAGGTTCCATCAGTGACGTTATCCGCGTCTGCGATGAATGGAGCCAAGCGATGTTGGACGAGAACGACGACGATCAACCCGTTCGTGTCGCCCACGACAAGGATACCGACGCCAAGGCCATTTCCTACCATTACGACCTTTCCAACGCGTTTTATCAGCTGTGGCTCGACAGCGACATGGCGTATTCCTGCGCATATTTCGAGACCGGCAGCGAAACCCTTGAGCAGGCCCAGCAGGCCAAATTCCGTCTCCTGTGTCGCAAGTTACGCTTGCAGCCCGGCGAATACTTGTTGGATGTCGGTTGCGGCTGGGGCGGACTCGCACGGTATGCTGCGCGGGAGTTCGGTGCGAAGGTGTTTGGCATTACGCTGAGTAAGGAGCAACTCGCCCTGGCCCGTGAGCGCGTCAAGGAGGAAGGCCTGGAGGATTTGGTCGAACTACAACTGCTCGATTACCGCGACCTGCCCCAGGACGGACGCTTCGACAAAGTGGTCAGTGTTGGCATGTTCGAACACGTGGGCCACGCCAACCTGGCCGAGTACTGCAAAACCTTGTTCGGCGCGGTGAAAGAAGGCGGTCTGGTAATGAACCACGGGATCACCGCCAAACACATTGACGGCCGGCCGGTGGGGCGTGGTGCTGGCTACTTCATTGGGCACTATGTGTTCCCCAACGGCGAGTTGCCGCACCTCTCGATGATCGCTGCTGAAATCAGTGACGTGGGGCTGGAGATCGTCGACGTCGAGAGCCTGCGCCTGCATTACGCGCGTACCCTGGATCACTGGAGCGAACGCCTGGAAGACAATCTGGAAGCGGCGTCCAGGCAAGTCCCCGAGCAAGCCTTGCGGATCTGGCGGCTGTACCTGGCGGGATGTGCTTACGCATTTGCCAGGGGCTGGATCAACCTGCACCAGATACTCGCGGTCAAAGCCCATCCCGATGGCAGCCATGAGCTGCCATGGACGCGCGACGACATCTACAACCCTTAAAGAATCGGTGAAATAAGCCGGGCGACCCGCATGCCGAATTGCTGCACGCGGCGGGTCTCCCGGCCTTCATCTTTGGCGATTTCATGCGCCTGTGCGAAGTCATCGTTGAGCATCTGTTCCACCTCGGCAGCGAATACACGGTCGACCGTCAACAACATCACTTCGAAGTTGAGCCGGAACGAACGGTTGTCCATGTTGGCACTGCCGATGGCGCTGATTTCACTGTCGATCAACACCACTTTCTGGTGCAGGAAACCGGGTTCATAACGGAATACTCGAACTCCGGCGCTTACGGCTTCGAAGGCGTACAGGCTGGAGGCGGCGTAGACGATCCGGTGATCTGGACGTGACGGCAGTAACAATCGCACATCTACACCCCGCATTGCCGCCAGCCTGAGTGCCGCAAATACCGCTTCGTCGGGGATGAAATAGGGGGTGGTGATCCACACGCGCTCAGTCGCGGCATGGATGGCTTCAACGAAGAACAACGCACAGGTTTCGAAGGAGTCCGCCGGACCGCTCGCCAAAAATTGGCACAGCACACCGTCGTCGGGATACTCATCCGGGAGGATCAATGGCGGCAATGATCGTGCAGCCCAGAACCAGTCTTCGGCAAACGATTCCTGCATACAGGCCACCACCGGTCCTCGCACTCGAACATGAGTATCTCGCCACGGCGCCAGCGGTGGTTTCTCGCCCATGTATTCGTCGCCGACGTTATGCCCGCCAACGAAGCCCAGCACTCCATCGACTACCACGATCTTGCGATGGTTGCGGAAGTTGACCTGGAAGCGGTTGAGCCAGCCACTGCGAGTGGCGAACGCTTTGACTTCAACGCCGGCATCGCGCAGCGGTTGTACGTAACTTCTGGGCAGGGCGTGGCTGCCAATGCGGTCGTAAAGCAGGTAAACCGCGACGCCTTCGGCGGCTTTTTTCAGCAACAGATTGTGCAGGCGCTGGCCAAGCCGATCATCGTGGATGATAAAAAACTGAACCAGCACCGCTACCTTGGCGTTGCTGATGGCTTCGAAAATCGAATCAAATGTGGCTTGGCCATCGATCAACAAGTGCACTTCGTTGTTCGCCAGGCATGGCATTCGGCCAAGCTTGGGCATCGCCCGCAACGAGGCATAGGCATTGGAGGCGCGTGCGGTGAGTGCCTCCTCGACCCAAGGACGCCAGTTGAGTTCGGTGACGGCTTTGCGCATCTGTTCGTTGGCCTGGCGCCGAGCCTTGATGTAACCATCGAAGGTACTGCTGCCGAAGATCAGGTACGGAATGAGTGTGAGGTAAGGCATAAACACTAGCGAGAGCGCCCAGGCGATCGATCCCTGAGCGGTCCGGACGTTGAGCACTGCGTGGATGGCAGCGATGGTGCCCAGCGTGTGAATCAATGCAATGGTGTAGCCGAAAATGTGCGGTCCGAAGTAATCCATGGGGGCAGCCCTGCTCCTGAAGATTCAGTGCTTAACAGACCATGTTCTGTGCAGAATGTCTGCTATTTAATTGGCCCATGAACCGAAACCGACGATTGGCGTCTAACGGCCACTACTGATCAGGAGTTACTCGATGAACGTTCGTCTGCTGGGTTTGGCCATGGTTATTGGCTTGTCACTTCCTGTGGCGGCTCACGCACAGATGCTACAACCCGGGTTGTGGGAATTGACCACAAGCAACGTGAAGGTCGATGACCAGAACCTGCCGGACTTACAACTGATCCTCGGTCAGTTGCAGAGCCAGATGACCCCGGAACAGCGCGCGCAACTGGAGAAACAGGGCATCACCATGGGCGGCAAAGGGATTCGGGCTTGCCTGACGCCGGAGCAGGTGAAGACCGACGACATTCCACTGACGGACCCGCAATCGGGCTGCAAGCAGGAAGTCACCGACCGCACGGGCAATCAGTGGAAATTCCGTTTCAGCTGTCCCAAAGCGCAAGGTGCTGGTGTAGCCACGTTCCTCAGCGACCGTGAGTTCACGACCAAGGTCAACGGCACCTTCAATGCCACCGGCATCCAGCAAAAGGGCAGTCTCGAAAGTCGCGCCGTGTGGCTGGGGCAGGATTGCGGAACCGTCAAGCCTAGAGCTTAAGACCTTCGCCGTTAACCGCGCTCCCGAAGCGCGGTACTTCGTGCAACCCGATCAGCTCGAGTTTTGATGGCCGGGTTGCACTTGATCAAGTTGCCGAGGATCGACTAGTCCCGATCATCGAGCAGCAGGTGGTGCAGGCACACTTCGGCCGTGATGCGCTTCCGGGCCGCCGGCTTGTATTCACGATCCGTCCATTGCCGACCAGCAGATTACCCTCGAACTCAAGGCCTTCGTTCACCAGCCGGGCATTGCGAATCAGCACACTGCTCATGGTCAGAACTCGTTTTGCAGCGCTTTGTAACCGCGCACCAGGTCGACGTTGGTGCGCGCCACGTCTTCGGAAAACTCCGAGGCGCTGATACTTACCGGTGGGAATTGCGACAGGTCGGTGTTCGGTCCGATGCGCATTGTGGAGGGCACGTAGAAGTCTTCGGGCAGGTCGCGACCGTCGACCACCGAGTTATGCCGCACCACGCATCCATTACCGACCGCGCAGTTGAACAGCACGCTGTTGAAGCCGATGAACACCCGGTCGCCGACGGTGCAGGGGCCATGCACGATGGAACGGTGGGCGATCGAACTGAGCTCGCCGATAGTGACGGCTGCGCCGGACTTGGAGTGAATCACCACGCCGTCCTGAATGTTCGAGTTGGCACCGATGGTGATTGGCTCCATCTCACCGCGGGCATCCACTTCGTCGGCGCGAATGACCGCATAAGGGCCAACGAAGACGTTCTCTCCAATCACCACTTTGCCGCAGATGATGGCGGTCTTATCCACATAGGCGGACTCCGCGATCTGCGGTAAATGCCCTGAAGGGTTCTTGCGGATCATGGCTTGCTCAACGCTTGGTAGAGGGTATTGAGGTTGTATTCGAACAGTCCGGCAAAGGTGCTGGCCGGCCCAGTGGCGGCGAGTGCATCGGAGTACAACGTGCCACCGATCTGCGCACCGCTTTCATCGGCAATCTGTTTTAACAGTCGGGCGTCTTTGATGTTTTCCATGAGCACCGCTTTGACCTTGGCCTGGCGAATCTGAGTGATCAGCGCTGCGACTTCGGTGGCTGAAGGTTCGTGCTCGGTGGACAGCCCTTGAGGCGCCATGAAGTCGATACCGTAGGCTTGCCCGAGATAACCGAAGGCGTCATGTGAAGTCACGATTTTGCGATTGCCCGGTGGCAGCGAGCCGAGCTTCGCCTTGGCTTCGGCAAGCAAGGCGTAGATCTGTTTCAGGTAGGCCTGACTGTTGCGTTGGTAGTCGGCCGTATTCGCCGGATCGGCTGCGATTAGAGCCTTGGTGATGTTGGCGATGTACAGCTCGGTGTTCGCCAGGTTGTGCCAGGCGTGAGGGTCAGGAATGGTCTCGCCGTCTTCATCCAGTGAGCGCGGGATGACGCCATGACTCGCACTGATGACGGGCGCTTTGGTTTCGGTGCTGGTCACCAGACGGTCGAGCCATGGCTCAAAACCCAACCCGTTTTTAATGATCAGCTTGGCAGTGAGCAGCGCTTTGGCGTCGTCCGGCGTCGGCTCATAGGTGTGGGCATCGGCGTCCGGACCGACCATGTTGGTGATCTGAATATGCTCGCCGCCGACCTGATGGGTCATGTCGGCAAGGATGCTGAAGCTGGTTACCACCTGAAGCTTTTCCGCAGCAGACAGTGACATCGACAGCATCAAACTGAACAGCACAAGCAGAGCGCGCATCGTGTAACACCTCATTGGGATGTGGGCAATATCGGGCGGCGCAGTAAGCCATGTACCGGACCGAACACCACGGACAGCAGATAAAAACCGCCAGCAACCAGCACAATCGCCGGACCGCTGGGCAGCGAGTAGAAGAACGACAGCAGTAATCCGAGCCACACGGAGAGGCAGCCGAGCATGGAGGCGATGGCAATCAACACCGGCAAACGATGACTCCAGAAACGCGACGCGGCGGAGGGCAACATCATCAATCCGACCACCATCAGTGCGCCGATGGCCTGGAAACCGATCACCAGATTTAGCACCACGAGGGTGAGGAATACGCCATGGGCCACCGGGCCGAGGCGGCTGACGGTTTGCAGGAAGAGCGGGTCGAGGGTGTCCAGCAACAGCGGCTTATAGATCAGGGCCATGGCGATCATGCTGAAACCCGACACCCACAACATGCCAGTCAGCGTCGGGCCATCGACCGCCAGTGCGGAACCAAACAACAGGTGCAGAAGATCAAGGCGCTTGCCGGCGATGCCCAGAATCAGCACCCCGCTGGCGAGGGAAATCGGGTAGATCGCGGCCAGGCTGGCGTCTTCTCGCAAGCCAGTGCGGCGGGTGATCCAGGCAGCCAGCCCGGCCATGCTCAAACCAGCGCCCAGGCCGCCGAAGGTAAGCGCCGGCAGGCTCAACCCGGCGAACCAGAAGCCAAGTGCGGCGCCGGGCAAGATGCCGTGGGCGACGGCGTCGCCGATCAGGCTCATGCGCCGCAAGATCAGAAACACGCCCAGCGGTGCCGTGCTGCACGCAAGGACGAGTCCTCCAAGCAACGCCCGGCGCATGAACACAAACTCGTGGAAGGGCTGCCAAAGCTGAGCGGCGGAGAGCATCAGGCCACCTGTGTTAGCGGTTGTTGACGGATCAACTCGGTACTTGGTCCGAGTACACTTCCGCTGCTTTTGATCAGCAGCGTGTGGGGAATGTGTTGGCGAACAGCGGCCAGGTCATGGCATACCACAACCAGCGTTCGGCCTTTGGCGTGCCATGCGTGGATGTGTTTCCAGAGCAACGCTTGACCGAGTTCGTCGAGTGCCGCGTGCGGTTCATCGAGCAACAGCAGTGGCGCTTGCGCAAGGCTCATTCGGGCGAGCAGGGCGCGTTGCAGCTCTCCCCCGGACAAAGCCATCAATGGGCGGTGTGCCAGACCGCTGAGGCACCAATCTTCCAACGCGGTTTTGAGGCGTTGGTTACGTAGATCGGGTGATTGCTTACTGCCCCAGAAACCGGCGGCTACCAATTCTTGGAGGCTGATGGGAAATTGGCGGTCCAGGTGTTGTTGCTGGGGGAGGAAGGAGAGCGAGCCCTTGCGTGGAACATCGAGGAAGATTTTGCCGGTGAGTGGTTTTTGCAAGCCGGCGATGACTTTCAGCAAGCTGCTTTTACCCGAGCCGTTGGCGCCGATTACGGCGGTCAGGCTTCCCGTCGACAGTTCGAAATTCACGGGGGGTGTGAGTGGTTGTCCGGGTGCGCCCCAACGCAATGCCTGGCAACGGATCATGTGGCCTCCCAATTCCACCGGCTTTCAGCGACGGCATCGTGGGCGTGGAGGCTTTCGGCGTGGACTACGCGAAGGTGAAAGGCGTGGATACCGGTTGAACTTTTCAGAGCAAGGTTCAAGCGGCGTGCGGCGTCTTCGCAGAACATCAGGTTTTGACCATTTGCCAAGGCGAAGGCTTGTTCATCGGTGCGCTTGACTGCGGTTTGAACGGCAGTGCCGAGTGCGGCTTCGGCATCGTTGATGAGGGCGATCAGCGGCAAGTCATCCAGATAGTCGTCAAGACGCACGCGCAATTGCGCGGTACTGCGTTGGCTATGGGGCGTCGCAATGATGCCTTTTGTGGAACCGAGCCACGTCAAAACATCGGCATGTTGCAGTGACTGGTTGGCGAAGTCTTCGACAAATTGCTGCTGAATCAACTGCCGAGACACTGCGGCCGAACATGGGCAGGTTGAAGAATAAAGAACATCGATTTTTAGTTCCACGTGGAACATCGCGTTTTTAAAACGCGCTTCAATGCTCACTGGATAGGTTTTCCAACCGGCCAGTGGGCTGATTAACGCTGGCCTTTTGAGCAGTAGATCGGCGTGAATTTTTAAGTAAGCGCTGTGGGTCAGTCCTTCATGACTGTCGAGGAAACTTTGCAGGACTCGTCGCAGCAGCTTCGGCGTCAGGTTTTCCTGCTCAAACATTTCCAGCGCCAGATACAACCTTGACATATGAATCCCGCGAGCCTCTCCATCATCTAGGCTCACGCCCGCGTCAGCCTTTGCGCTCAAACGTTGGCCATTTAATAAAACAGGCAGAGCAATGCCGCACATGCCCACCCAGTCGAGTGGCAGGGCTTGGCGAGAGGCTTGCGCGGCGATATCCGGCAGAGTCAGCGCGTTCATGAGCAGTTCCGTCGTAAAGAGGTGGCTTGATTATATTGTTATACTATAACATAAAATCAAGCCCGACTCTGCGACCGGGCATCCCTGTGAGGAATACCTGATGCCCAATCGTCTCCCGGTTACTGTCCTGTCGGGCTTTCTCGGTGCTGGAAAAAGTACGCTGCTTAACCATGTATTGCGTAATCGCGACAACCTGCGGGTCGCTGTCATCGTCAACGATATGAGTGAGATCAACATCGATGGCAATGAAGTCCAGCGTGATGTCAGCCTGAACCGCGCAGAAGAAAAGCTCATCGAAATGAGCAACGGCTGCATTTGCTGCACCTTGCGTGAAGACCTGCTCGACGAAGTCAGCAAACTCGCCAGGGATGGCCGCTTTGATTACTTATTGATCGAATCCACCGGCATCTCCGAACCGCTGCCCGTGGCGGAAACCTTCACTTTCCGTGATGAAGAAGGGCAAAGCCTGGCCGACATCGCGCGGCTCGACACCATGGTCACCGTGGTGGATGGCGTGAATTTCCTGCTCGACTATCAGGCTGCCGAAAGTCTCGGCTCACGCGGTGAAACGCTGGGCGAGGAGGACGAGCGCTCGATCACTGACCTGTTGATCGAGCAGGTCGAATTCGCCGATGTCATCCTGATCAGCAAGATCGACTTGATCAGCAGCTTCGAGCGCCAGGAGCTGATCGCGATTCTTCAGCGCCTCAACGCGAAGGCAGACATCATCCCGATGGTCATGGGTGAAGTACCCCTGGAAAAAATCCTCAATACCGGTCGCTTCGACTTTGAAAAGGCCGCTCAGGCGCCAGGCTGGTTGCAGGAATTACGTGGCGAGCACGTGCCGGAAACCGAGGAATACGGCATCGCCTCGACTGCTTACCGAGCTCGCCGCCCCTTTCATCCACAGCGCTTTTTCAGCTTTATCGACCGCCCATGGGTGAATGGAAAACTACTGCGCTCAAAAGGTTTTTTCTGGCTGGCCAGCAAATCCATGGACGCCGGTAGCTGGTCCCAGGCTGGAGGTTTGATGCGCCATGGTTTCGCTGGGCGCTGGTGGCGTTTCGTGCCGAAAACACAGTGGCCGCAGGACGAAGAAAGCACCGCCGGGATCATGGAGAACTGGACTGCCGCCACCGGTGATTGCCGTCAGGAGTTGGTGTTCATCGGCCAGAACATCGATTTCGCGAGACTCTCCGCTGAGCTCGACGATTGTCTACTGACGGATGCCGAAATGGCCTTGGGCGTCGAAGGTTGGCGATTGCTGGCAGACCCGTTTGGCCCCTGGTCCGAAGAGGCGACCGCCTGATGTTGGCGCCGAGCCTGAAGCGGCGTTCCGTGGTTCATCCCGTTCAAGGCGAAACGCCGCAAACACTGGCCCGAATCCTCGATGACGACGTAAACCTCGCCATTTGGCAGCGCCAACTTCCGGTGCATATCGTCGATTTCGGTCAGTTGCTACTGTCCCTGAACGCGCCGCTGGCCGAGTCGTTGGTCCTGGAGCTGCCGAGTGATGACGCCGAACCCGATCTGCAGGGGCTGGCCTCAGGCTTAAGCGATCTACAAGGCTATGAGGGGTTCATTGCCGACGTGTCCTGGCTGGTCGGCGCGTTCGCCTGCCTGCTGGGCGCCAAGCGCATTGGCCTGCGTTTGCGGGCGCTGGAAAAGGCCATGTGCCCGCGTTTCCACGTCGATCACGTGCCGGTGCGATTGATCACGACGTATTCTGGCATCGGCAGCCAGTGGCTTCGGGAGGGCGTGATGGATCGTCGCCAGTTGGGCAAGCCTGAGGCCGAGCCTCTACAGGATTCGATGATCGAGCAAATTGCCAGCGGGGACGTGGCTCTGTTCAAAGGCGAGAAGTGGCACGGCAACGAAGGTTTTGGCCTGATCCACCGCTCGCCGCAACCGGCAACGGGCGAGCGCCGTTTGATTCTGACCCTCGATTGGCTCGGCTAACGCCTCAAGGCTTAAGCCAGTTGCCCTGGCTCTGCGTTTCGCAAAAGGGCTTCAGGTACGCCGCATCGGTGGCCACGCCGTAATAGTGAATATCCTGGCGGTAAGGCATATTGGCGACTTGAGCGTTGCTGCATACACCGAACGCGCCGGCAGGGCATTGGTCGACGTACTGCACGTCGACTGTCTGCCCGGCCAGATTAGGCTGGCAGAAGCCTTCGGCAAAGAGCTTTTCCGGGATGTTCAGATTCTGCTGGCAAACTTTTACGTCCAACCTTGCTGATGTGGTATGTACCACGCAAGCTTGGGCAAGTACCTCGCCGGAACACAGCGCCAGCAGTAACGATAATCCCATCAACCGCATCTTTTACCCCCTCAGAAAATGCCGACCATGTTGCAGAACATTCCCACTCACGTCATTGCGGGCCCTTTGGGCGCCGGCAAAACCAGCCTGATCAAGCACCTGTTGACGCAGCGGCCGGTCGGCGAGCGCTGGGCGGTCCTGATCAACGAGTTCGGCCAGATCGGCCTCGACGCTGCGCTGCTGACCTCGGACGCCGATGGTATCGCACTGGGCGAAGTGGCCGGCGGCTGTTTGTGTTGCGTCAATGGTGCGCCGTTTCAGATCGGGCTCGGGCGGTTGTTGCGCAAGGCGAAGCCGGATCGGCTGTTCATCGAACCCTCCGGCCTTGGGCATCCGGCACGGTTGCTTGAACAGTTGAGTGAGGTGCCGTGGGTCGGTGTACTGGCGGTACAACCCTGCGTACTGGTACTGGATGCCCAAGCACTCGCTGCCGGCAAACCGCTGCCTGCGGCGCAACAGGAGACATTGAACAGCGCCGGCTTGTTGGTGTTGAACAAGGTGGAAGGTCTCGACGTCGATGATCGCCAGCGAATCGCGGCGCAGTTACCTCCAATTCCTCTGTACTGGACGCAGCAAGCTCAGTTGCCGTTGTGCAGCCTGCCAGGGCTCCATGCTCGGGCTGTTGCGGGTGTGGATAACTTCGTCGCGCCCAAGGCGCTGGCGCAGATACCGGCCATCTGGACCGACCCCGCGCTGCCGATTTGCTTGAGTCAGGAACAGGAGGGGGGCTGGAGCATCGGCTGGCGTTGGCATCCGAGCCAGACGTTCGATGTGGCGCTCATTGGTCAATGGCTTGAAAGCCTTTCCTGGCGGCGGGCGAAGCTGGTTATCCACAGCGTCGACGGGTGGCTTTCGGCCAATGCGTTGGATAACTCGGAACTGGAATGGAAGCCCAGCGAATGGCGCCAGGATTCGCGGATAGAGCTGATTTTCAGTGAGTCGCAGGAGGCTGACTCACTGCAAATCGTTCTGGCCGACTGTCGGTCGGGTTAAGGGCGCCACTTGGTGTGTTCTTGTCGCCACTGGCTCAACTCGATCACCTCGGCGCGGGGCTTCACCACATCCCCGACCGCTGGCGTGTCGTCGAACGGCATCGGGTAGGGTGCCAGTTCGATCTGTGCACTGTGGGCGCCAAATTGAGTGATGGTGCCGTTGTKGCGGGTTTCGCCGGTCACGGTGAATTCAAAGTTGTATACGCGGGCGAGCCGCCGCCGGCCATTCGCATCTTTTATAAACGCAATCTTTTTGAGAGCCACGTTGCCGTCCAGCAACTCGATACCGAGCTTGGCACAATGCTGTTTGACCCGCTCCAGCGCGCGCTCGCGCAAGCCGTGGTTGTGCCACAGCCACGCCCCACCGGTGGCGAGCAACATCAGCACGAAGATATTTCCGAGGGTCAGCATCAACAGGTTGCTCCAACTAGAGGGTGTCAGCTTAACTGCGTCGCCGCTCTGTCGTACAGGCTGCGTTTCGTCGCATACTGAGCGGCTTGAATTTCAATGGTTTTACGGAAAACTCACCGCATGAAACGTACGCCCCATCTGCTCGCCATTCAGTCCCACGTGGTGTTTGGCCACGCTGGCAACAGCGCCGCGGTATTCCCGATGCAGCGGGTCGGGGTGAATGTCTGGCCGCTCAACACCGTGCAGTTCTCCAACCATACGCAGTACGGCCAGTGGGCGGGTGAAGTGCTGGCACCGCACCAGATCCCTGAGTTGGTCGAAGGGATCGCGGCAATTGGCGAGCTGGGCAACTGCGATGCGGTACTGTCCGGCTATCTCGGCAGTGCCGCCCAAGGCCGGGCGATCCTCACGGGCGTGGCGCGAATCAAGTCGATGAATCCCAAGGTGCTGTACTTGTGTGACCCGGTGATGGGCCATCCCGAGAAAGGCTGTAGCGTACCGGCTGAAGTCAGCGATTTCCTGCTGGAAGAGGCGGCGTCAGTGGCCGACTTCATGTGCCCGAACCAGTTGGAACTGGACAGTTTCTCTGGTCGCAAACCACGGTCGTTGTTCGATTGCCTGGCTATGGCGCGGGCGCTGTTGGCACGTGGACCGAAGGCGGTGCTGGTCAAGCACGTGGACTATCCCGGTAAACCGGCGGATGGATTTGAAATGCTGCTGGTGACCGCTGAAGGCAATTGGCATCTGCGTCGTCCGCTGTTGGCATTTCCTCGTCAGCCGGTGGGCGTGGGCGACCTGACGTCCGGGTTGTTCCTGGCGCGTGTGTTGTTGGGCGATAGTCTGGTCGCTGCGTTCGAGTTTGCAGCGTCGGCAGTGCACGAAGTCCTGCTGGAGACTCAGGCCTGTGCCAGCTATGAGCTGGAACTGGTGCGGGCGCAGGACCGGATTGCCCATCCGCGGGTGCGGTTTGAGGCGACGCCGATCAGTCTCTGATTACGCGTTGACCCCCATTCCGAGCAGGCTCGCTCCCACATATGATCTTCAATGGACACAATATTTGTGTACGACCTGGATCCGCTGTGGGAGCGAGCCTGCTCGCGATGACTAGCTAAAATGGGTCACAGATCTCAGGCATCGCCCTTGATTTCCTGATACCGCTTTTCCAGTTCCTGACGAATTTGCCGACGCTGCTGTGCCTGAATGAAGCGGCGTTTTTCTTCGCTGTTATGCGGTTGCAGAGGCGGGACGGCAGCGGGTTTGCGGTTGTCATCCACCGCGACCATGGTGAAAAAGCAGCTATTGGTGTGGCGCACCGAGCGCTCGCGGATGTTCTCGGTYACAACCTTGATGCCCACCTCCATCGAGGTGTTGCCGGTGTAGTTGACCGAAGCCAGAAAGGTCACCAATTCGCCGACATGAATCGGCTCGCGGAAAATAACCTGGTCCACCGACAGGGTCACCACGTAGCGGCCGGCATATCGGCTGGCGCATGCATACGCGACTTCGTCGAGGTATTTGAGCAAGGTGCCGCCGTGGACATTGCCAGAGAAGTTGGCCATGTCAGGGGTCATCAATACCGTCATCGACAGTTGTGCGTTTCCGGGTTCCATAGCGTTCTCACGGTTCAAGGCGCAATTTCAGGGGCGCACCTCTGCGGGTGCCTTGTCAGCTTTTTCAAACCAACAGTTATCGGGACGCCGGGCAAGTGGCTGCCGTCACGCCTGGGCCGATCTGTTTCCATATATTGCACCGCCTTTGCGACGGAAGTCGTGGTGTTAACCTCCAAAAGTCCCCTTGAGGAGCTCCACGCCATGCATGCCATCAGTTTCATTCAGGATTTGGCAGTGATCATGTTGATCGCGGGCATGGTGACGGTGCTGTTC